>CAZAFS010000009.1:0-5105 GCA_964484165.1 uncultured Opitutaceae bacterium
GGGGCAGCCGCCACGCCAGCCGTGACCGCGCCTCCTCTTTAGCGTTAGGCGGCTTCGAGTACATGAAGAAAATCTCCACATTTTGGCTGGCGTTGATTGTTGGTGTTATCCTTGAGGGAACTATTGCCGTGTTGGCAAAGATGTTTGGAGCTGAGTTCACCAGATTTGGACCAGCCAATGGTTTTTCTAGTTGCATATACGCTATTCATTTGCCGGGTTTGTGGATTGCCGATCGGTTGCCATCATCAGCGGCATGGCTTGGGATCCCAGTAATCATCATATCTGCCATCGTTCTTTTGAGTGTAATAGCCGTCATTGTCATTAGTATCCTGAGAAGATTTCATGCCGGGAAATCGAAACCAGCCGCCTAATAATTCGCTGCAGGCAACGCGGGATGGCGTCTTCAGTTCCGCTTCGCGGTTCACGCTTATTTGTCCCGCGTGCCTGAGCTCTGGACGGTAGGCGTCTGGGTCGAGATTGGAGACTAGTTGAGAATCATTGGAGAGCCGATGAAGGCAGCCACAATCGCGCGTTATGGGTCACCCGGCATCGTCGAGGTACGCGATGTCCCGGCGCCGGTGCCCGGACCGGACGAAGTGCTGGTCCGGGTCCATGCCGCGACGGTCAATAGGTCCGATTGCGGCGAACTCCTTCACCCGACACTCATACGGCTGCTGGCCGGCGGCGGGCGATCGCGACGAAACATCCTCGGCATGGATTTCGCCGGAACAGTCGAAGCCGTGGGCGCGGCGACAAGCCTCTTCAAGCCCGGAGACCGCGTTTTCGGAATGTGTGGGTTCAGGAATGACGGCGCCCAAGCGGAATATTTCTGCATGCCCGAAACCGGGGCGATCGCGCACATGCCCTCGAATCTGCGCTTCGATCAGGCCGTCGTCTGCGAAGGCGCCTTTTACGCGAATCCGGCTATCGAGCATTTCGGCCTCGGACCCGGCCACAGGATCCTGATTTACGGCGCTTCCGGCGCAATCGGCACGGCGGCGGTTCAACTCGCCAAAGATCGCGGCGCCGAGGTTACCGCGGTCGTGGCGGGCCGCCACCTCGGACTGGCCCGATCCCTCGGAGCCGACCTGGCGGTCGACTATGCGACCGACGCGTTCGACCGGCTTGGCCGCAACTTCGATTTCGTGATGGACGCGGTCGGTAAACTGGGCTTCCGCCGGTGGCGGCGGTTGCTCAAACCCGGTGGCGTCTTTTCGACGACGGATCTCGGCCCCTGGTCACAGAATCTATGGTTCCTGCTTTGGTCGAGGGTCTCGGGAAGCGGGCGGGTCGTCATTCCCCTGGCGAAGCGGGGAAGCGGGCAGGCGTTCGTGACCCGACTGAGGGACAAGATCGAGTCGGGCCGATTCATTCCCGTCATCGATCGCAGATATCCTCTCGCTGCAATCGCCGATGCCTATCGTTATGTCCAGACCGGAGAGAAGGCTGGCGTCGTTGTCATCGACATCGTCACGCCTCCCGCAACGCCAACGCCGACCCAACAACCGAAATCACCTGAGGATCAGGATCGCTGGCGTCCGTCGCCTAACCAGGCACTGGAGCGAACCGACTCGGCGGAGTAACATCATGAGCGCATTCGAACTTTACATTCCGCCTCGGCGGTCGCTCAGTTTGGGGTCGTTAGCCGCCGAGGAGGATACTTGGCAGTGCAAGTGATGGACTCGAGGGGAAGCATCAAGGGCCGCTTCGTGGCGGTTCTTCTCCTCGTCTTTGCAGTCTTTCAGATCTGGTGGAGTCCCATCGGACTTCGGTCCGCCTTCCAGTTCTATCGGTCGGGCTCTCTGAAGGCCGCGCCCACAGCTGCAAGAAAAGCCCACACATGCGAGGCGCCTTTCTGTTATCGGGAGGGGACCGTGCCAGTGGCTTACCGCTCAAATGTGACCGGTGGCACCGTGTACCACTACTATTGCCAAAGACACGCGGAAACGGCATCAATGACGCAATCCCCGATCTCGGACAACCCCGTCACCGCATTCTGGGGACTCTTCAAGATGGGGACCGGTCTCACCTTGTTCGGAGCGGTCCTGATCCTATCCGCGGTATCTGTTGCAGTGCCCTTTGTAATCCCGATTGTTGTGTTCATGGGCGAACCTAAGACAAGCGAAGACAGGATATTATTTGGTGTGTATCTGGGTGCCGTTTTTGCTGCGCCATGGCTCGCGGTCCTGTGCCTCAGGGGCCTCCAGTGGCTCTTCACGCCGTAATCGGCTACATCCCTTCCTCCTTCTCCAAGCTTGCCGCCGCTGAGCGGCGTCTAACAAGACGCTGGAGCCGACAGCGCGAACGTTTCGTGCCAGCAATTCGCGCTGCGGCTCAGCGCTGACGTCAGCCTAATAAAACCCGTGCTCGTCCGTATAGGTACTACATGAAGCAGACCATCGGACTTGCCGCCCTTTTGACGGTTGGACTTGTCTTGGTTGGTGCGTGTCTCAAGCCCACGGCGAAAGCCACCTCTGATGGGCCGGCTCCGCAAAAGCCGGAAGAGGTTCAAGGCTGGTCCTATAGCTGTAGCATCACGGCGAAAGGGTCTAGATCGGAAGGCAGACGGGGATACCTTTATTACCGCCAGAAAACGCTGGTCGCCCCCGCTGGGACCGTCGTTTCAACCCCGGTAGGCAGATTCCTGTTTTTCGGCGGCTATGACATCAAGGGTTGGGGTGAGCACGGCTGGCAAAAAGAGCAATGCTATGGCCGTCCCGTTTTCGAATCCAGTGGGTCCGTAAGAAAGGATCTGGCCGATGAATTCCTTCAATCGCACAATCCGATCGTTGAGATTACTGCGGTTGAATTGCTCAAGCTAAACGGCATAGAGCCGAACAAAGCGCCCGAGCCGACGCCCACGTCTGTCACCCCTCCTGCGACACAGGAGCCGCGTCAGCCGTAGGCGCGGCAAATCTTGCGTGTCTCCGCCACGCCGGCAGGAGCAGGTCGTCTTCCCTTCAACCTTACCGATCATCGCTCACCATGACCTTCCGTCCGTTGATTCTACTCATCGCCGGTGCCGCGCTTTGCTGCCAGGCGGCGCCGGAGCTCCTGCCTGATTGCCGTGCCCAGGAAATCGACTGGACCTCCGACCGAGTTCAAGTCGGGACGAAAGGCGACGAGGTCGTGATCCTTTTGAAAGCCGGAGGCCCAGCTGGCGAGCGACGCATCGTCGCGTGGCTCGAGGAATATAGCGCTTACCCGTTCGTCACGCTGAACTATCAAGTCATTCAGGATCCTCAGAAGTCATCCCGACGCATGGCGTGGTTTAGCGTGATCTGGACAGTTTCCAAAAAGGATTTCGACCGGCTGCGTTCCACGAAGAAGTTCTATCTCGTTCGCCGGGAAGGACTTGGATTTTCACCAGATGACATCGCGCGGATGGCCAGACCCTGGCAGCTATTTGGGCCGTGAACACCAGACGGCCGAACCAGGCGCCAGAGCCAATGCGCTGCGCGCGCGGCTGACGCGCCTGCCGTCAGCCTAATAAAATCCGTGCTCGTCCGTCTAGGTACTACATGAAGCCGCCCATCGCACTTGCCGCCCTTTTGACCGTCGGACTTGTCTTGGTTGGTGCATGTCTCAAGCACACGGCCAAAGCCGCTCTTGACGGGTCGTCGGCGCAAAATCCGGAAGAGGTTCAAGGCTGGTCCTATAGCTGTAATGTCGCCGGGAAAGGGTCTAAATCGGAAGGACGGTGGGGATACCTGTACTACCGCCAGAAAATGCTGATCGCCCCTGCAGGGACAGTTGTTACGACCCCGGTGGGAAGGTTCCTGTTTTTTGGCGGTTATGACCTCAAGGGTTGGGGTACGCACGGTTGGCAAAAAGAACAAACCTATGGCCGCTCCGTTTTTGATTCCAATGGGTCGGTAGTGATGGATCTAGCTGATCAGTTCCTTCGAGGACACGTTCCCGTCCATGCGATTGCGGTGGTTGAATTGCTTAGGCTCAACGGAATTGAGCCTGACACGGCGCAAGTCCCACCGCCCTCGTCTGTCACGCCTGCGGCAAGCCCGGACACCCCCCAGCCGTAGGCGCGGCAAACCTTTGACGATGATCCCAACGATGAATCGCATCGCGCCAATCCTAGCACTCTGGGTGGCGGTGCTCGCGGGATGTGTGGCGCCAACGGCAAAACAACCACAAATCCTGGTCGGGTCGGTCGGGCACCGGGTACACCTAAGCCTGTGGAATGGTGCGGATATGCCAGTGGCGATTTCCGTATCCATTGACGGAAAGGTGGTGCATGAATCCGTCCTCGCCGTTGCGACCTATGCTCCGCCCCTGGATGAAGTTGACGGAGGAGGTTTCACTCTAGGTGTCGGCACCCATTCGGCGCTGGTTGAGGACCGAACGAGAAACATCCGAAAACAACTTGAATTCACAGTGGAGCAGGATGCGGATATCGAGATCCTGTTGAATCGCGATGGTATCACCTTGTCCGTCTATGGTAGCCCGCGAGCGATTTTCTGAATCTAGACCAACGATCGACGCCCGATTAGGCACCACTCCCAACGCCTCGATGATGTCCACCTCAACCCCTGAATCCGCAGTTCGGCGCGCCTGACCTGCAACATTCGGCCAGCAACATGAAAATCCGCTACAAAGTCGCGATTCCCCTGGTGGCTGTTCTGGCTTTGAGCTGGATCGCACCAGCGTACTTCGGTGCGGCCCACCTGGAGGCCCAGCTCTACCGGCAAAAGGGCTGGACCTGGGCCGTCACCCGGGTTGACCACTCGCTTACCCAGCAGGGACGACCCACCGTGAGGGTGCGGTTCTTGCGCGCCTTGGCGCCGCTCTACTTCGAGGCGCATGTCACGGTCCAGTCGCATGTCAGCCGCTATGATCGGGCGGAGAGGGCGCTGGGAGGATATGATCGGGTCAGCGAAGAGACTGTTTCCTGCCTGTATACTCCGTGGCGCATCTATTCGATCAAGGTTGCCGAGCAATCGTCTTACACCACCCCGGAGACCGTCCAAATCGCGACGCTATGCGACCAGCTATTGCTCCACGAGAACGCCGCGCTTCGCGAGCTGGTGGCCTTTCTGGTCTGGGAGCATCCCTCGCCGTTGCCGGACTCCGTTCGACGGGAAGTCCTT
>CAZAFS010000009.1:5205-26372 GCA_964484165.1 uncultured Opitutaceae bacterium
ACGTTCGGCCAAAGCCAATGCGTGCGACATTCACCTTGGTTCTCGTCTGGGGTTTGCTTTCCGGCTGTGTGGCGTTGCCCCGGCCGCTGACCGAAAAAGAAAGCGAACTCGCGGCCTTTCTCGTCGCGCATGGGTTTGTGCGTGAAAGCCCGGCGGACTATTCGCGAAGCTATTCTTCGCTCGCACTCGTGCAGCGCGACTTTTCTCTCGCAGACCAGGATTTCATCGTCCCGCCGAATGGGCCGGCTTTGGGGCCCGAGGTGAGTGATGTCCGGGTGTTCAGCTATCGTGGACTAGGATTTGTCGTGACCGGAGACAAAGGCAGGGATCTGCGCGACCCAACTACGGCGTGCGTGGTGGTTATATCCTTTGACCAGGTTTCTGCAGGCACGGAAGAGTATCCGAAAGGAAGAAGCCAAAGCAGCGGAAGGCCAGTAGCGCCTGCACGTTGATCAAATGAAGAGAACGGAGCCGAACCGGGCGCTGCTGCCAACTCCCGCGTCGGTCACGCCCGCTGCTGATGCACCGGTCGCGCCGGCCACCGGCGCGACCCACCCTTAACGTTCGGCGGAAGAAAGCGTGCTTAATGTCGACGACAAAAAAAGCCATCATTGGAGCTATTTTCAGCGTACTCATTGTAGGGGTCGCCCGGATCACGATCGGGTATCATGAACGTTATTTGGAATGGATTCTGTTGCCGGGATACGAAATCAACTGGCTGGGGCGCGGGCGAAATTGGACCGTGTCGAGCGATCATATCATCATTGCCGTTTCCGTGCTGGCTTGGTTTGCCGTCACTTTCGCCACGCTTGCTGCAGGGCGTCGGTTCTTTCTGAACTGGATCCTAAGAACCGGTTTCCTGTGCATCTACGTTGGGGCGGTGATCCACACCGGGTTGTGGATTCCCTCGTTGTTTCACGCGGCGAAGGCTTACGGAATTGGCAGCCCGGTGGTTCTGCGGGCAATTGGGGCGCTATCCATTATTCTGATTGCCGGCACGCTCCTGGGCATGGCGATACTCTCCACCATAAAAGAAGAAGTCAGAGCCTCGAACCGAAGATCAGTTCTCCCACCCGAATGAAGAGAGAGCCGGGCAAGGCGCCAGAGCCAACACCCGCAGCTGGCGCGCCGGGATTTGGGTTGAAATCCCCGGGCCTTCGCCCGCATTACGGAGGTCCATGCCCGCCGAATCCGCGCTTCCCCCCGGCTGCGAGATTTTGCTGCTCGAGGACGATGCTCCCCTGCGCAAGCGGCTCGCCGCCCACCTGCGCCACCTCGGCGCCGCCGTGACCGAGGCCGCCACCCTGGCCGAGGCCCGGCGCCTGCTGCGCGACCTGCGCTTCGAATTCGCCCTGGTGGACCTGAACCTGCCCGACGGCGAGGCGCTTGAGCTGCTGCGCGAAGGCACGTTCTCCGAAAACACCGGCGTCGTGGTGATGACCGCCTTCGGCGGCGTGGCCAAGGCCGTCGAGGCGATGCGCCTCGGCGCGGGCGACTACCTGGCCAAGCCCTTCGAGCCCGAGGAGCTGCCGCTCGCGTTCCTCCGCTGCCACGGCACCCGCACCACCGCCCGGCGCGAGGAACACCGCGCGGCGGAGACGGCCGACGAGGCCGGCCGGATCTTCTTCGGCCGGAGCCTGGAACCCGTGCGCCTGCAGCTCGAGGCCATCCTCGCCGCCGAGCGCCGGCTGGAGCGCCGCCTGCCGCCGGTCCTGATCGAGGGCGAGACCGGCACGGGCAAAAGCATCATCGCCCGCTGGCTCTATCAACACGGGCCGCGCGCCGGCCGGCCCTTCATCACGCTCAACTGCGCCGCGCTGCCCGAGGCGCTCGTCGAAGCCGAGCTGTTCGGCCACGAGCGGGGCGCGTTCACCGACGCCAAGCACGCCCGCATCGGGCTGTTCGAGGCGGCCGACGGCGGCACGCTCTTCCTCGACGAAATCGGCCTGCTCGCCCCCGCCGCGCAGGCCAAGGTGCTCGCCGCGGTCGAGGACGGCACCATCCGCCGGCTCGGCGGCACGCGGGAGATCGCCATCGATGCGCAACTCCTCGCCGCCAGCAACCAGCCGCTCGCCGACCTCGTGGAGCAGGGTCGGTTTCGCGAAGACCTGTACCACCGCCTGAACCTCCTGCGGATTGCGCTGCCCCCGCTCCGCGAACGCGGCACGGACGTCATGGCCCTGGCGCGCCACCTCCTCGCGCGACTGGCCGCCCGGCACCGGCTGCGCGACCTTGCGATCACGCCCGAGGGCGAGGCGCGCCTGCTGGCGCAACCGTGGCGCGGCAACGTGCGCGAGCTGGCCAACGAGCTGGAGCGCGCCGTGATCTTCAGCGGCGGGGCGCCGCTGGATTTCGGCCATCTCGGCGGATCCGCGTCCCCGCCGGCCGGCGACTGGCGCAACCCCGCCTGGCGGCTGCCCGAGTCGGGATTCTCGATCGACGCGGCGATCAACGAACTCATCGCCGAGGCGTTGCGGGAGACAGGGAACAACGTCTCCGCCGCCGCGCGGCGCCTGGGCGTGACCCGCGAATTCCTGCGGTACCGGCTGGGCAAAGGGAACAAACCGGGGGCGTGAACGACCGGTTTGGCTGCGAGCAACCAAACCCAACAGGGAAGCTTTCTTGATCTTGGCTGGTGACAACCACGCGCGCCCCAGGCCCGGCCGGGGGCGTTTCACCGCGGATTGGCTTAACCGCTTGCAGCCCAATTGGTGGCCAAACAAGACCAACGCATGGCATACGGCATGCAAAGCGTCATTCCCTGCCATGAAGACTCTTCCAGCTTGTCTTCTGTTGGGTTTGCTCGCGGCAGCTTCGGCTGCCGCTTCGGATTTTTCCTTCACCGTCGGCTACGGCACGGCCCGGCTCGACGGGGGCCAGACTTCCGCGCCCTTTCTCGCGACCTCGGCGATGCAGGGCGATGTGCGTTGTCTCCGCCTCTCCTTGGGCTGGAGCTTCTCCGATCGCATCGGCCTCGAGGGATCATACTTCACGTATTCGGACCTGACGACCGTCCACCAGCTGGACTATTCGCACGGCATTCCCTCTGTCATTCCCAACAATCGCTTCCGACGCGAAGTGCAGGCGTTTGCGCTGGCGCCCACCGTCACGCTGGCGTCCGCGGATCCATGGACCGTCAAAGCCGGCGTCGGGTGGGTGTTCTCGGATTTGCGCACCACGGCGGGGGGCGGGCAGGAGGGCGGGCATGGCCTCGATAGCCATGGGAATTCCGGATACCTGGGATTGGTCGACGTATCCTATGCGTTCACCCCGCACCTGGCAGCCGGGGCGTCAGTCCGTTACCTCGATTTCGGACAGAGCATGGTTTCGTCCCGCCGCCTGACTTCCCGCCAGGCCGACCTCTTCGTGGCGTGGCATTTCTAGCCCGCCAGCGCGACCGGCGTTGGCCCCCGCGAAAGGCGCAGACCATCCCAACGAACGAGCTCACGGCCTCATCCGTTACCAGTTGTCAGCGGCCCGCGGGTGATTAGGATTCGCCGGCACACGGCGCCCGGTTGCATCCCACCAATATGTCCGTTCCCTGGCCTTGACTCCCGGTTGTTCTGAACCAACCCGGGCGTCGTCGCATCACGCCGATTCCTGTTCCGGATTTTCAACCTCCGAGCCGCCAAGGCGTTGATTCCCCAAGGTCGCGATTGGCACGCCGCTGGCATAATGGGAGGCAACTCGTAACCTAATCCCATTGATCCCATGAAAACATCTTCTCCCTTCTCCTACGCTCTCATCGCGCTGCTCGCCACCGGGCTGGCGACCGAATGCCAGGCCTACACGTGGGGCGGCAAACTCCAGCTGGCCGTGGTCGCGGAGCAGGCGGATCCCGCCGTGAAGATCGCGCCGCCTGCGGCCGACCAGCCTGTTTATTGCGTCGCGTACGACGCCGGCTACATTGAGTCGGGCGATCCCATCGCCGGCGTAAATCCGCCGCCCGCGACCGCCGTCGCCCAAGCCTTGTCCGCGGCCCTGGCATCCCAACATTACGTGCCCGCCACCGCCATTTCGGGTCCGTCGCTCCTGCTGGTTTATCACTGGGGACTGCTCAACCGGGACTCCCACCAGATCCGCAGCTCCTTTGACATCGAACCCAACCTGAAGGCCCGTATCGGCCTCGTCGCGCCGGCCAAATACGCCCGACGGATCGAGACGGACCTCCTGGACCGCCGGCAGCCCGTGTCGGTGCACATCCCGATCATCGACATCACCGAACGGGACCTCCTCCAGCTCGCCGCGGACGACCGCCTCTTCGTCATCGTGTCGGCGTATGACTTCGCCTCGGTCGCGCGCCATGAGGCCAGGCTGCTGTGGCGGGTGAAGATGAGCACCCGCAGTGCGGGCGTGTCCATGGCCGACGCGCTGCCGACGCTTCTGCGGAGTGGCGCGCCCTATTTCGGCCACGATCTGACGAACACCCAATACGTGACCGAGCCGCTGGTCCGCAAAGGCCAGGCGGCGGGCGGCGCTCCCGCGGCGGAGGCGTTCGTGCCGCCACCGGAAGTCGCCCGGCAGCTCGACAAGAATTACCTGGACCAGCTGATGCACCGGGAGCAGGTCAAATTCTCCGGGGAGCGTACCCCCGATGAGGACCCGGCCGGTGCTCCGGCCCCGAGCGGGTCCGCGGATGCGGGCGGCACTTCCTTCCTGCCCCCGGCGCTGGCCGCGCGCGTCAAGGCCTACGAGCACGAGAAATCCGCTCTGCAGGACGCACTGACGGCCCGGATCAAGGAGCAGACGCCGGGCGCCGACACCCGCCAGGCCATCGACGCCTTCAATCGCGAAAACGCCGGCCGCATCGCCGCCCTGACGGGCGAACGGCGCGCCATCCGGGATGAGCTGGCGACCCTGGTCGCCGCCAACCCGGATGCCGCCACCGGCAAGTCGCTGCAGGCGCTGCAACAGGAATTCGCCGCCGGTGTCCAGCAACTCGCCTCCGAGTCCGCCCCGGCTCCGCAATAACGCCCGCCCGCCGGCCCACTTCGCCGCCCAACCGTATTCCGCGCCCGCCTCCGCCCGACATTTTTCCCCCCGGCCACATTCCCGCATGATCCCGCGGCTCTCGCGCCTTGCCCTGCCGGTGCTCGTCGCCGGCGTGCTGCTGGTGGCCATCTTTGCCGTGATGGTCATGCGGTTTCGCGCCCAATTGCGCGCGGAGATCCGCCAGACAATCATCGACCGCGCCGCCGACGTGCTCCGGCCGGTGGCCTTGCGGCAGCTGGCGCAGCGCGAAGCCGCGCTGGCCGGCCGGCCCGCCGGCGCCGCCGACCTGCCCGCGGCCGTGCTGGAGAGTGCGCAGCAGGAGGACATGGTGGCGGTGGTGGTGTTCGATGCCCGGGGCCGCGTGCTGCAGGTGGCGCCCGACGCCCTGCTCTTCGGCGATCTGCCGCTCGACGACTACCTCCAACTGCTCAAGGGCGAATCGATCAGCCGCTACTATCCGGCCTTCCCGCTCGGCCGCTACTTTGCCGGCGTCGGCGGCCCGCCCGACCAGCAGCAGACGCCGGTGCTGGAAGTCCTGCTGCCGTTGCACGGCCGCGACGCCACCAAGATCCTGGGCTTCGCCCAGTACTACATCGACGGCCACTCGCTGGCGCGAGAACTCGCGGCCATCGATGAGCGCATCAACCGCCAGACCGCGGCGACCCTCGGCAGCGGCGCGCTGCTCATCGCCGCCGTCATCCTCGCGGTCCATTTCGTCCTGCGCCGCGCCCAGCGCACGGTGGCCGAGCGCAACGAGCGGCTGGTCCGGGCGAACTTCGAACTCGCGCTCGCCGCCAAGACCTCCGCGCTCGGCCAGATCGTTTCGCACCTGATCCACGGCCTGCAGGGCCCGGTGGCTGGCCTGCGCGCGGCGGTGAACGGCCGCGGCGCGGAGGACGCCGCGCCCGACTGGCAGACCGCCGCCAGCTACACCGAGCGCATCCAGACGATGGTCCAGGAAACCGTGGCGCTGTTGAGCGATGCCTCCACCCGGACCTCCTATGAGCTCACCGGGCACGAGCTCGCCGAGATCATCCGCCGGCGCAACCTGCCGGGGGCGGAAAAAAAGGGCGTCGTCTTCCGCGTCGAGGGCGGGTTCGCCCACGTGCTCGACAGCCATCGCGGCAGCCTGCTCTGTCTCATCACCAGCAATCTCGTGCAGAACGCCGTCGAGGCCACCGAAGCCGGCCGGCGCGTCGGCGTGACGCTCGGCAACGGCGGCGGCCGGGTGACCGTCACGGTCGCGGACGAAGGGCACGGCATTCCCGCAGACCTCCGCGAGCATCTGTTTGAACCCGGTCGCAGCGGGCGCGCCGGGGGCTCCGGTCTGGGTCTCGCCATCAGCCGGCTGCTCGCCCGCCAGATCGACGCGACCCTGACGCTCGACGCCACCGGTCCGACCGGCACCAGCTTCAGCCTCACCGTGCCGTTGGGCAATTAGGCGAGCGCCTCCTATCGTTGCGAGCTGTAGCCGGCCTCGCTGAGGCCGGTCACCGGGGGTCGCCGACCCCGGCGACAACCAGGGCAGGTCCACACCGGCGCAATGACCCGGGCGCGCGGCGGTCCCTCGCTTTTGGCCTTCAACCCGCCGCGGCGCGAGGTACAACAGAGCATGGCCCATCCCGCTGAACCCGCCGCCGGCGCGAATTGATTTCCGGCGATGAATTTCCAGTCAGAGAAGCTGCGGAACCTCGGGGCGGGGGCCCTGCTCTTCTATGTGACGCTGATCGCCTATCTGCCGGTGCTCTACGGCGGATTTCTCTGGGACGACGGTTTTCACGTGACGCCGCCGGACATGCAATCCGTGGACGGCCTGCGGCGCATCTGGTTTGAGGTGGGAGCCACCCAACAATATTATCCGCTGTTGCACACCGCGTTCTGGGTGGAGCACCGGCTGTGGGGCGACGCGGTGGTGGGCTACCACCTGGCGAACTTTCTGCTGCACGCGGCGGCCGCCTGCCTGGTGGTGGCGATCATGCGGCGGCTCCTCAACGGGGAATCCAGCCCATCGACTCCGCTCGGGGCATTCGACTCCGGGAGCGGGGCCGAAGGCCATGAGCGAAGGCGGTACGCCGGAGCCGAATGGCTGGCGGGTTTCATTTTTGCCCTGCATCCGGTGTGCGTGGAGTCCGTGGCGTGGATTTCGGAGCAAAAAAACACGCTCTCCACCGTCTTCTACCTGGGCGCGGCGCTCGTCTATCTGCATTTCGACCAGGACCGCCGGCCCGCGCGTTATTTTCTGGCGCTGGGCCTGTTTGTGCTGGCGCTGCTGACCAAGACGGTGACGGCGACACTGCCGGCCGCCTTGCTGGTGGTCCTCTGGTGGCGGCGGGGCCGGCTCCACTGGATCCGGGACGTGCGGCCACTGCTCCCGTGGCTGGGCCTCGGCGTGACCGCGGGGCTGTTCACCGCCTGGGTGGAGCGAACCTTCATCGGCGCGCACGGCGCGGAATTTTCGCTCACCCTGCTCGAGCGCAGCCTGCTGGCCGGCCGGGTGATTTGGTTTTATCTGGGCAAGCTGGTGTGGCCCGCGGACCTGATCTTCATCTATCCGCGATGGGTCGTTGATTCGGCCGTGTGGTGGCAATACCTGTTCCCGCTGGGGGTGCTGGCGCTGGTGGCCGGGTTGGGCCTGGCGATCCGATGGCGGCAGCGACCTGGGGCCCGCGCCGCGGCGGCGGGGCTGGCCGGATTCCTGGTCTTTGCCGGGACCCTGTTTCCGGCGTTGGGATTCGTCAATGTCTACCCGTTCATCTTTTCCTATGTGGCGGACCATTTCCAGTATCAGGCCAGTCTGGGCATCATCGTGCTGGGGGCGGCCGGGCTGACGCTGGCGGCCGGCCGGCTGCCCGGCTCCGTCCGGTGGCTGGGGCCCGCGGGGGCCGGGTTTCTGCTGGCAACGTTGGGTGCGCTGACCTGGCGCCAATGCGGCATCTACCGTGATGCCGGGACCCTTTATCGGGCCACGCTGGACCGGAATCCCGCCTGCTGGATGGCCCACACGAATCTGGGTGACATCCTTTCGAGAATCCCCGGGCGCCTGCCGGAGGCGATCGACCATTTTGAGGCGGCGCTGCGCATCAATCCCCGGGATGTGAATGCGCACAACGACCTGGGGCACGCCTTCACGGAAATCCCGGGCCGCCAGGCCGAAGCCATCGCCGAGTATGAGGCCGCGCTGCGCATCGATCCCGGTTTTGCGCCGGCCCACAACAACCTGGGGATTGTTCTGGAGAAAATCCCCGGGCGCCTGCCGGAGGCGATCGGCCACCTTGAAGCGGCGGTGCGACTGGCCCCCGAAGCGGCGGAATTGCACGACAATCTGGGCACCGCCCTGCTCAAGATACCGGAGCGGGCGCCGGAGGCGATCGGCCAGTTTGAGGCGGCGGTGCGCCTCAATCCGGGTTCCGCGGAGATGCAGAACGATCTGGGCGTCAATCTGGCCAAAATCGGCGGGCGCCTGCCGGAAGCGGTGGCCCATTTGGAGGAGGCGGTGCGGATCAATCCCCACGCCTCGAAGATGCGCAGCAACCTCGGCGTGGTTCTGGCGCAAATGCCCGGGCGCCTGCCGGAGGCCGTCGCCCAGTTCGAGGCGGCGGTGCGCATGGCTCCCCGCTCAGCGGAGGCGCACAACAACCTCGGCGCCGCCTTGAGCAAAATCCCGGGGAGGGCGCCGGAAGCGACGGCCCAGTTCGAAGCGGCGACGCGCCTCAATCCCAACTTTGCCGAAGCCCACAGCAACCTGGGCGACGCCTTGGTGAATATTCCCGGGCGATTGCCCGAGGCCCTCGCCGAATATGAGGCGGCGTTGCGCCTCACGCCTGACTCCGCCGACGCGCACAACCAGTTGGGCAAAGCCCTGCTCGGCCTCCCGGAGCGGGCGCCGGAGGCGATGGCCCAATTCGAGGCGGCCGTCCGGATCGATCCCGGTTTGTTCGAGGCCCAATACGCGCTGGGAATCCTTTTGTCCGACCAGCCGGATCGCCGGCCGGAGGCGCTGGCCCATTTGGAAGCGGCGTTGCGGATCAAGCCCGATTTTGCCCCGGCCCGGGAATGGATCAAGCGGCTGCAGGCCGCCGGGCCGTAGGCCGAATGCCTCCCGCCACGGGAGCGTGACCCACCGGGCTGGCATTTTCGCCTTCAACCGGCCGGCCGGCCGGGTACAACAGGGCATGCCCAAACTCGCCGACCTCGTGGCTTGGTGTGACCGGCGCACGCGCCGCGCCGCGTTTCAGGATTTTCCCGGCGCCAGCAACGGCCTGCAGGTCGCCAATGACGGCCGCGTGACCAGGATCGGCGCCGCCGTCGATGCCGGCCTCGCGCCCTTCGCGCAGGCCGCCGCCGCCGGCGTGGATTTTCTGATCGTGCACCACGGGCTGTTCTGGCGGCCGCCGCGGCCGATCACGGGGCCGACCTACCGGACGCTGGCCACGCTGCTGCGGGCCAACTGCGCGCTGTACTCGAGCCACCTGCCGCTCGACGCCCACCCGCAGATCGGCAACAACGCGCTGCTCGCGCGGCAGCTCGGCCTGAAGCCGGCGCGGACCTTCCTGGTGCACGAAGGCGAGCCCATCGGGGTCATCGCCCGCGCCGCGCAACCCCGCGCCGTGCTGCACCGCCGGCTCTCGGCCCTCTATCCGCGCGTCGTGGCGATCGAATGCGGCGCCGCCCGGCCCCGCGACATCGCCTTTTGCAGCGGCAGCGGCAACGGCGCCGTGGCCGAGCTGGCACCGGCTGGGGTCGACACGCTGGTGACGGGCGAACTGCGCGAGGAGTGGTTCAATTACGCGCAAGAGCACCGGCTGAACCTCTACCTCTGCGGCCATTATGCCACCGAGGTCCACGGCGTGAAGGCGCTCGCCGCCGGGCTCGCCAGGAAATTCCGCCTCCCGTGGGAGTTCATCGCCACGGGGAATCCCCTTTAGAACTTCACAGGAGGGCGCGGAGCCACACCATGAAACGATCCTTCCCTTCCCTCCGCCTCCTCTGCTACCTGTGAGGTTTCTGCAGTTGCCATGAAGAAAATCGCCATCCTCAACGGCCCCAACCTCGACCGCCTCGGCCGGCGGGAGCCGGAGATCTACGGTCATGCCACGCTCCGGGACCTCGAAAAAATGCTGCGGGCCGAGGCCCGGAAGCTCGGCGCGGCGCTGACCTTCTTCCAGTCCAATTACGAGGGCGCGCTCATCGACAAGCTCTGGGAACTCGCCGACCGGAAGTACGACGGCGTCATCCTCAACGCCGCCGGTCTCTCCCACACCAGCATCGCCCTGCGCGATGCCATCGCCGGGGCCGGCCTTCCGACGATCGAGGTGCACATCTCCGACATCCGCCAGCGCGAGAAATTCCGCCGCCATTCGATCACGGCGGGGGCCTGCGTGGCGATGATCAGCGGCCGGGGCTTCCCGGGCTATGTCCTGGCGCTGCGCCGGCTGGCGAAAAGGTAGGAGCCTGCTTGCAGACGATTTCTCCTCTGCCATCCTGATTCGCCGTGGCTACGGAGGACACATCGCGAGCAAGCTCGCTCCTACAATTGCATGGATCCGGCTCAGGAAACCGCGTGATCGCCCGCCCCCCACCCCATGGCTGAGACCCTGCCCAACTTTTCCGAGCCGCGCTGGTTCGCCTGCCACACCAAGCCGCGGTGCGAGAAAAAGTTCGCCGCCCTGCTCGCGGCCGAGCGGTTTCCCCACTACCTGGCGCTCGTGTTGAGCGTGCGGCGCTACCGCGACCAGACGAAAAAATTCACCAAGCCCCTGTTTCCCGGCTACGTGTTCGCCGAAATCGCGCCTGAGCGGAAGAACCGCGTCTATCAGCAGGACCTGCTCGTCCGGGCCATCTGGGTCGAGGATCAGTCCCGGCTGCTCCGGCAACTCGAGGATGTGAGGGCGGTCGTCGCGTCGGGCCTGGAACTCAGCCTGCATCCGCTGCTCCGGAAGGGCACGCGGGTGAAGGTCGCCGGCGGACCGCTCCACGGCCTCGAAGGCGTGGTCGACGATCCCGCGAATCCCAAGGGCGTGGTCATCGCCGTCGACGTGCTGCAGCAGGGGCTGCTCGTGCGCCTGCCGATGGAGAAGCTGCAGATCCTGCCCTAGGTCCGGCGCCGCGCCCCCCAGCCGCCCCCGTCCCATGCCGCGAATTATTGCCACCGTGCGGCGAACCGAATCGGGCCGGGCCTGTCTCTGGAGGGTTCCAACTTCATGCGTCCGTATCCACCCATGACGATCGCATCCCGGCGCACCGGTCTGGTTCTCGCGATTCTGCTGGCCGCCGGCATGGGCGCCCGCGCCCAGACCGAACCTCCGGTGGCCGACGCGCTGCCCCCCAGCAGCAGCCTGCCCGCCCTCTTCCGCATGCAGGGCTTCTTCGAAATCGAGATGCCGAAGACCGAGCGCCGCGGCCAGGTCACGTTCGACTTCCAGCCCCATTTTCGCGACCTGATTGACCAGCATTACCTGCGCATCCCCCTGGAGTTTCGCTGGGGCGTGAACGATCATTTTGAATTCAACTGGAGCGCTGAAACCTACTTCGACCACGGGCTGCATGGCGGCGACTACACCGGCAACGGATTCAGCGCCGTGCACTTCGGCACGAAGTATGCCTGGCTCAGATGGCTCAAGCCCGTCTGGGACACCAGCGTCGGCTTCAATACCTCCTTCCCCGTCAGCCACCCGCCCATCGAGCTGACGGACGGCCACAATCATTTCACGCCGTATATTTCCCTGGGCCGGAAGGTGGATGACATCAAGGGCCTCTCGGGCTTCGTCAACGCCAGCGTGGACCTCATCTCCAAATCGTCGACCCCGGGAAATTTCGGCCGGAACGAGCCGCACGGCAAATCCATGACGCTGCGGCCCGGCCTGCTTTACGACCATGGGCCCTGGCATTACACCTGTGAAGTGGCGGTCACCACGACCCGGCTGATCGGCGGCGGCAATCACGACTTCCTCATCGTCCGGCCGGGGGTGGTCTGGGAGCTGCCGCGGAAACTCGTATTTCACGCCAACGGCCGCTGGTACGCCGGCTTCAACGTGACGGCCACGCTCGGCCCGGACGGCAACACGCTCAGCACCGGCGGCCGGTTCCGCGGCGTGGTGAACCTCACGCGCCTGTTCGGCCGCGGCGCGCCGGACACCCTCCCGCCGGACGCCCCGCCCTGACATCGCGCGTCGGCCCTGGCCGGCGATGCGCCGGTCAGACCTCGGCGTCGCGGCGCAGCTCGCGGAATTGCCGCGCCAGTTCGAGCGCCGCCCAGACCAGCGCGAGCGCCATCAGCCAGCGGCCCGCGAGCAGCACCCAGTGGGCGATGTACACGTCCTTGTTCAGGAGATTGAGCTGCGTGAGCAGGTATTCCCAGTCGTGGCCCTCCACCTCCCGCCCGGTGGCGCCGCCGAGGAGCGTCAGGGCGAGGCTCCGCGCGTCGTTGATGTAGGGCGCGCAATCCACCACGCTCACGCCGAGCAGCCAGGCGGAGAGGGCCGCGCCGAACGCGTCCCGGTTGGTGAAGCGGAACGCGATGAGCAGCACGAGCGGCATCAGCAACTGGCCGAGCGTGCCGCCGGCCACGCGCAGGAAATCATTGCCGAACAGGCCGAAGATGACGTGGCCCGCCTCATGGAACACCAGGAGGACGTTGTGGATGAACTTCGGGTTCTCGCCGATTTCGCGCAGCGGCACCCGGTGAAACCACCAGCCGTAGGCCGCGACGAGGACCAAGGCCGCCACCCGGCCGCCAAACGCCCACCAGTTCACCGGCCGGCCGGCCGGGAAAAACAGGTCGACGATCCGCCCGCCCAGCGCGGCCAGCCGGTCCTTCACCACGCCCTCCAGGCCCACGACGAGAGGTGCAGCACCGCGCACGCCGCGAGCGCCGCGGCCGCGTCGTCCACCACGATGCCCCAGCCGCCGGGCAGGTCCTGCAGCTTGCGGATGCCGAGCGGCTTCGCGATGTCGAACAGCCGGAATAGGAGAAAACCCGCGACGAAGATCGCCCACGGCGGCCACAGCCCGTGCGGCCGGGCAAGCGCCGACCAGCCGAGGAAGCACAGCGGCATGGCCATGAACTCATCGAGGATCACCTCCCCGGGATCGCGGCGCCCGAGGCGGAATTCCGCCTCACCGCACAGCGCCACCGCGAGGTAGAGTCCGGGCAGGCTGAAGAGCAGCGTCCACAGGGCGGCCCACGGCGCGAAGCCCAGCGGCCAGAAGAACACCGTGAAATAGAGCAGGCCGGCCGCCGAGCCCCAGGTGCCCGGCGCGCGCCGCCGCCGGCCCAGCGGCCCCAGCGTCGCCATGGCCAGCACCATGCTCGAAGGGAGAAACCGGGGCCAGATCGGTTGCCGAAGTTTCATGCCGCCGGCCCGTCAGAACAGCACATGCCGGTATTTCCGGTAGTAACTCCACATGGAGGAAAGCATGAACCACATGGACACGCCAAAGAGCACGAGGCCGGTCCAGTGGATGACCTCGGTCGCGCCGCCGAGCGGCCGGGGACACACCCGGGGCAGATCGCGCGCGAAAATCGGCTCGGCCAGCAGGAAGCCCAGTGCGGTCAGCTGGATGATCGTCTTGATCTTGCCGCCGCGTTCCGCCGCCATCACCACGCCGCGGCTGGCCGCCATCATCCGCAGCCCCGAAATCATGAACTCGCGCGTCACCACCACCAGCACGAGCAGCATGACGAACACGCCGGGCAGCCGGAGATAGTCGAGGTCGAGCATCCCGATCAGCACGCCGAGCACCAGCACCTTGTCGGCCAGCGCATCGGTGAACTTGCCGAAATCGGAGACGATGTTGCGCTCCCGCGCCAGCTTGCCGTCGAGCCAGTCGGTGACGGCGGCCGCGATGAAGAGCCCGAATGCGAGCGTGGCGGCCCCGGGCCAGGTGCCGTACATCAGGGCCACGATGGCGAAGGTCAGCGGCATGCGCACCAGCGTCAGCACATTCGGCAGATTCAGGCGGAAAGGCACGGCGCAAGGTATGGACCGGTCCCGCCGCGTCAGGCAAGGATGGAGATGCGGCGGGGGACCAGCCCGCACCCATCCTGACGCGGGAGCCGCAGCCAAAGCGAAACGGGCTGGTTCTCACCACGGGTTGCAGGGATTAACGCGAATGAAAGCAGCGTCTGTATCCGAACCCATCCGGGGGATTCGTGGCAAGCGGCCAGAGGAGAAACGAGGAGAATCGTCACCAGCAGGCACAATCGGCAAGGACGGCAGCACCGTCCCCCGGGTGATGGTTGCCTTCGGTGGGCCGACTTGGTCGGGGCGGACCGCGAACAGGTGGTCCGGCCCCGCCACCGCGGTCGGTCAGGCGGATGCACCCGAAGGAGAAGCAAGGTGACGCATCCGGGTCAGGGAACGCCCGCACCCAGCCGCTCCCAGACGCGCCGGGCCGGCTCGAAATCGGGCTGCAGGCGCCGCGCCGCCGTGAGATGCGCCAGGGCCTCGACCTCCCGCCCGGGCATCCGCGCCAGCAGCAACATCAGATCATAATGGGCCTCCGCCGAATCCGGCCGGAGGCGCAACGCCGTCCGGAACTCTTGCTCGGCTTCGGCCTCCCGGCCCGGAGGGCGCGACAGCAACGCCCCGAGATTCACGCGCATTTCGAACCAATCCGGGCGCAGCTGGAGGGCCCGGCGCAGGTTCGCCTCGGCGGCGGTCGCGCAGCCGGGCAGCCGCATCAGCAGCGTCCCGAGGTTCGCCACCGCCTCGCTGCGCCCCGGATTGAGCCGGATCGCGGCCTCGAATTGAGCGCGCGCTTCGCTCTCGCCCCCGGGCGCGTGCACCAGCACGAAACCCAGATTGTTGCGGGACTCGTAGCCGTCCGGCTGGAGCCGGACCGCCTCCCGCAGGTGCGCCAGGGCCTCCGGGAACGTCTCGGGCTTCGCGGAAAGAATCAGCCCCAGATTGGTCTGGGCCAGCCAGGCCCCGGGATTCCGCGCCAGCGTGGCGCGGTAAAGCGTGGTCGCATCGGCAAACGTCGCCGCCTGGCGCCAGGTGACGCCGCCCAGCAGGCCAAGCAACGTCACCGCCGGCAGCGCGCGGAGCCATCCGGGCACGGGTTCCAGCCGGCGCAGAAGGAGCGTTGCCGCGGCGGAAAACGCCGCCGCCGCCACCGCGATCCCCGCGTACTGGAAGTGGTCGGCCACGTAGGAGAACACGAACGGATACACGTTGAAGAAACCCAGCGCGGGAAAAATGCTGAGCGCAAACAGGAGGTACGCCACAAGCGCGCCCGGGAGGCGCCGGCGCCACGTCCACAGCAGCGCCACCAGCGCCCCCTGGCCGAGCGGAAAACCCCATTGCCACCAGACGCCGGCGTCGATCTGCCAGCGCGGATAGACAAAGCAAAGATCCGCCGGCCAGACCAACTTCCCCAGATAGAACGATAACGCGCGAGCCGCCAGCAGGCCGCGTTCAATCCCGCCGAGGGAGAACTCCCGCCCCCGGGCGCCGATCAGCGTTCGTTCCACCCAGATCGTGGTCAGCCCGGCGGCCACCGCCGCGGCGAACCAAGGGAGCAGCGGCCGCACGTCGCGCCGCCAGCCGATCCGCCGGTGGCGCCACCCGATCACCACGAGCAGCATCGCGGGCAGCGTCGCCGTCACGGTTTTCGTCAGCAGGGCGCCGAGAAAAAGTGCGAAGGCGGCCCCATACCAGTCGGCGCGTCGCTCCTCGTCGTAACGCAGATAGGCGAGCAGGGCGCCGAGGAGCAGGGCCAGCGACAGGGTGTTCTTTTGCTCCGAAATCCACGCCACCGATTCCACGCCCACCGGATGCAAAGCAAAAAGCATCCCCGCAAGCCAGGCCCCCGGCACGGCCAGACGGCGCAAGGCGCCGACGAGCAGCACCGCCGACAGCGCATGCAAAAGCACGTTGACCAGATGATAGCCCAACACCGCGTCGCCCCAGATCCGGTGCTCCAGCCAGAACGCGCTGTGCAGAAGCGGATAATACTGCTGCGTGGCCCCGACCTCCGTCCAGATGCGCCCAAGCCCCGGCCAGGAGCGCAACGCCGGCGCCGTGAGGTGCGCCTCGTCGTCCCAGACCCGCCCGCCCTGCAGGCAGGGCCAGTAGGCGAGCAGGGTGAGCGCCACCACGGCGGCCGCCAGCGCCCCGGTCCGCCAGGCGCCCGGACGTGCGTGCGGCGTGGGCTCGGTCGGGACCGCGGGATCCATGATCCTCGTTTACCGCCGCCGCCCGGCCGCCACCAGATTTTTCGCCGCGGCCACGGCCGTCCACTTCCCCACTTGCCCTCGGCCGCGGTCCTGATTGGATGATCGGCGGGCCCGGCGGGCGGAACCGCGCAGGAGCGAACGCCCGGGCCTGACGATCCACGGACATCCATGAGGCTCTGCATTTATCCCGGCACCTTTGATCCGATCACCTACGGCCACCTCGACGTGCTGGAGCGCGCCGCGCGGCTCTTCGACCAGGTGCTGGTCGCGGTGGCCCACAATCCCGACAAGGGGCCGCTCTTCCCGGCCGAGGAACGCCTCGAATTGATCCGGCCCAACATCGCGCGCCTCCCGAACGTCACCGCGACCACGTTCCGCGGCCTGCTGGTGGATTTCGCCATGGCGAAGGGCGCGGTCGCCATCATCCGCGGCCTGCGGGCGATGTCGGATTTCGAGTTCGAATTCAACATGGCGCTCATGAACCGCCATCTGCAGCCGGCGGTCGAGACCATCTACGTGATGCCCAACGAGGATTACAGCTACACCAGCTCGCACCTCGTCAAACAGGTCAGCCGGTACGGCGGCGACGTCACGAAATTCGTGCCGGCCAACGTGGCCGCGGCCCTGCGCGCCGCCTACGGCTTCAAGTAAGGCCGGGCGCCCTTCCGGCCGAGCCGGGCGGGACCCGCAAAAGTGGGCGCGGCCCTGTTACTTCGCCCCGCGGGGGCGCGTCTTAGGCCCTGCTGATGCGCTGGTGTCCAGCTTCGCGGCCACGGGTGTGGCTTGCCTTGGCTTGGACGCCGTTCACTATCCGTCACCCGTCATGTCAACGTCCGCCCGCTCCAGTGTCTGGAAAAAACTCATCGTGACCGTCGCCGTTGTCGCCGTGGGTGCCGGCGGCTGGTATTTCTGGGCGCACGGCTCGGACCAGGCGCCGGAATATTCCACCACCACGGTGACGAAGGGTGATGTCGTCCAGGTGGTCACGGCCACGGGCACGCTGCAATCCCCCACCAGCGTCAACGTCAGCAGCCAGGTGTCCGGCCTGATCAAGAAACTGTACGTTGATTTCAACACCCCCGTGAAGGCCGGCCAGTTGCTGGCGGAACTCGATCCCGCGACCTACCAGTCCAGACTCCAGCAGGCTCAGGCCCAACTGGCCCAGGCCCAGGCCAACGACAATCTGCAGCGCCTGAGCACTGATCGCACCAGCGAATTGCGGACGAAGGGGCTCGTGGCGCAGCAGGACCTGGATACCGCCCAGGCCCAGCTCGCCCAGACCGGGGCGCAATTGAAAATTGCGCAGTCCAACGTCGACAGCGCCAAGGTCGACCTCGCCCGCTGCACGCTTACCTCGCCCATCGACGGCATCGTCATTGACCGCGAATGCGATGTCGGCAACACCGTCGCCGCCAGCCTCAACGCCCCCACCCTTTTCACCATCGCCAACGATCTGTCCAAGATGCAGATCGACGCTTCGGTGGCCGAGGCCGACATCGGCACCGCGGCGGAAGGCCAGGACGTGACCTTCACCGTGGACGCGTTTCCCAACCGGCAGTTCACCGGCAAGGTCACCCAGATCCGCAACGCGCCCAAGACCGTCTCCAACGTCGTCACCTACGATGTCATCATCTCGGTGCAAAACGAAAACCAGCGGCTCAAGCCGGGCATGACGGCCAATGTCTCGATCATCGTCGCCCGGGCGATGAATTCGCTCCGCATCGCCAACAGCGCGCTGCGGGCGCGCATCCCGGATGACCTGCTGCCGAAACCCCCGCCCGAGGCAACCCCGGCCGCCACTCCCGCCGCCACCGCTCCTTCCGGCGGCACGGCCGCGCCAGCCGGCGGCGCCGCCCCGGCCAAGCCCATGACTGATCAGGAGCGCCGCGCCGCCACGTTTGCCATCCTGCAGGAAGCCGGCTTCGTCCGTGGCAACGGTCCGCCCTCAGCCGAGGTCATTCAGAAGGCGCAGCAGCTCGCCAAGGACCGCGGCCTCGATCTCGACTTCAGCCGCTTCGCCAGCGGCACGCGCAGCGGCGGCGGGGGCAGCGGAGGCGGCACGCGCACCCTCTACCTCCTGGTGGGAACCGATCCGAAAACCGCCAAGCTCGAGGCCGCCAACGTCCGGCTGGGCATCACCGACGGCATCTATACCGCCGTGCTCAGCGGCGTGAAGGAGGGCGACGTGCTCGTCACCGCCGTCACGGTTTCCGGCGCCTCCTCGACGTCCACGGGACAAGCCGCGACCAACCCGTTCACCGGCCGGGGCAACACCCCGACCGGTCCCCGTCGTTTTTAGGCTGATCCGAGTTTCCGCCGCCATGACTGCGGTCGTCAAAATCGAGGACATCCACAAGACCTACGACTCCGGCGGAGTGCCGGTGCTCGCCGTGCGCGGGGTTTCGCTCGAAATCCAGCGCGGCGAATTCGTGGCCCTGATGGGCGCCAGCGGTTCCGGCAAGTCCACGCTCATGAATCTGCTCGGCTGCCTCGACCGCCCCACCCGGGGCCGCTACCTGCTCGACGCCACCGACGTCTCGCAGCTCGACCGCAACCAGCTCGCCGACATTCGCAACCAGAAGATCGGATTCGTCTTCCAGGGCTTCAACCTGCTCGCCCGCACCACGGCGCTTGAGAACACCGAATTGCCCATGCTTTACGGCCTGCGGCGCGCCACGTCGCGGGAGATGCGGACGCGGGCGCTCCACAGCCTCGAGATCGTGGGGCTGGCGGATCGGGCCGACCATTTTCCCAACCAGCTCTCGGGCGGCCAGCAGCAGCGCGTCGCCATCGCGCGCGCCCTCGTCAACGACCCCGAGATCCTGCTGGCCGACGAGCCGACCGGCAATCTGGACAGCAAAACCTCCGTGGAGGTGATGGGAGTGTTTCAGAAGCTCAACGACCAGGGCATCACCATCGTCATGGTCACCCACGAACTCGACATTGCCCGCTTCTGCAAACGCAACCTGATCCTGCGCGACGGCCGGCTGGTGCGCGACGAACTCGTGCCGGACCGCCTGAAGGCCGAGGAGGAGATGCGGAAGCTCCGGGACGCCGAAGCCGCCGCCAAGCTGACCTCCAACTGACCATGAAGCGCGTCATCAACACGATCAAGGTGTCGCTGCGCGCGCTGCGGCGAAACAAGATGCGCTCCATCCTCACCGCGCTCGGCATCATCATCGGCGTGGGGGCGGTGATCGCGATGGTCAGCATCGGCAACGGCGCCAAGTCCCAGGTCGAGGCGCAGGTCGCCAGCCTGGGAGAAAATGTCATCACGGTTTTTCCCGGCAGCTTCACCAGCGGCGGCATGCGCAGCGGCTGGGGCGGCGCCTCCACGCTCTCGCTGGATGACTCCGACGCGATCAAGCGCGAGGTGGACAATGTCCTCGGGGTCAGTCCGGAGGTGCGCGATCGCGTCCAGGTGCTCGCCAACGGCCTCAACTGGAACACCCAGGTCATGGGCGAATCGCCCGACTATTCCCAGATCCGCAGCTGGCCGATGCTCGAGGGCGCCATGTTCACCGACCAGGATGTCCGCAGCGTGGGGAAGGTCGCCGTGCTGGGCAAGACCGTCGTGGACCAGCTCTTCCCGGACGGCGATCCGCTCGGCCAGACCATCCGCATCCGCAATATCCCGTTCAAAGTCGTCGGCGTGCTCGCCGCCAAGGGCTTCAACCTGTTCGGCCAGGATCAGGACGACACGGTCGTCATCCCCTACACCAGCCATCTGAAGCGGGTCGCGCGCCGGCCCAACATCAATTCCATCCTCGTGCAGGCGGCCAGCGCCAAGGCCATTGACAAGGTGCAGCAGGACATCACCGACCTGCTCATGCAGCGACGCAAGGGACGCGACCAGGATTTCACCGTGCGCAACCAGGTGGAGATCGCGCAGGCCGCCACCGCCACCTCCGATACCATGACCGTGCTGCTTGGCGCCATCGCCGGCGTGTCGCTCATCGTCGGCGGCATCGGGATCATGAACATCATGCTGGTGAGCGTGACGGAACGCACGCGCGAGATCGGCATCCGCCTCGCCGTCGGCGCCCACGGCCGCGACGTGCTGCTGCAGTTTTTGATTGAGGCGGTGATCCTCAGTTCGCTGGGCGGCATCATCGGCGTCCTGATCGGCGTCGGCGCCTCGGAACTGGTGTCCTACCGAACCGGCTGGCCCGTGCTGGTCTCATCCACGTCGGTGATCGTGGCCGTCGCGTTCAGCGCGGCGGTCGGCGTGTTCTTCGGTTTCTACCCGGCCCGCAAGGCCGCGCAACTTGATCCCATCGAGGCCCTGCGCTACGAGTGAGGGCGGCGCGCGGGGAATGAGGGAATAAGGGAATGGGGGAATAAGGGAAACGGGTAGGCGGCCGACGGAGAACGAGGCTGCGCGAGATTCATGTACCCAGTCTCACCCATTCCCTCATCACCTCATTACCCAATTACCTTGCTTTCTCCCCATCCCATTCCCGGGACGAACGCTTCCCGTGAGTGAACGGAATTGGCGGCCCGGCCCGGTCGCGCCGCGGTATCTAATATTTTAACTCATTGGACGTCCGCTGTTTCCAGGAGCCTGATACACTTGGCACGCGACCTGCAAGTAGGAGAGGCAACAACGAAAGCACCAACATGAAGACCACCTTGAAGATCGCCACCCTGCTTCTCACCGCCGCCGCCCCGAGCGCGGCCATCGCCGCCGTGACCGCGTTCGCCGAACCCGCCGCCTTCAACAGCGACATCGTGTTTCCGCTCATCGTCATCGCCGGCCTGCAGCTGGTCGCCATGGCCGACTATGGCCGGCGCCAGCCGCTCGCCCGGAACGCCGTTCCGGCGGTCGAGGTTTGTGGGACCCTGCCCCGCCAGACCTGCGGCCTGCGCCGCGAGTGCGCCGCCGCGTGACCCCGGCTGGGCGGCCGCGGAACTTCGCGCTCCGCCTGCGCCGCCAATCCGCCACGCCACTCTCCGCTTGCTCCGGGCAAGCCGCCTCCGCCATGCTCCCTCCAGC
>CAZAFS010000010.1:0-19150 GCA_964484165.1 uncultured Opitutaceae bacterium
AAGGCCATGATGGAGGAGGCGCGGCCGGCCATCCTCGAAAAGGCCCGGACCATGGGGCAGGCCTGACGCCGACGGGCAATACCGATTGGGGACGAATCGATTTCACACACCCCGGCCTGCGGCCACCCCTCTCAAAGAGGGGATTCGTTGCCGACCCGGAGAGATCAGTCCCCTCTACGAGAGGGGTGGCGCGGAGCGCCGGGGTGTGTGGGCCAGCTGCCGGGCAATTTCGGACGATCGCCTCAAACGATCCCGTCAGACGCGATCTCCTCCACCCGGATGCAGGCCGCCTCGCGGCCATCGGCGAGGCGCACGAGCGGCGGGACCGCCAGTTTGCATCGGTCCTGGACGAACGGACAGCGCGGATGAAAGGCGCAGCCGGCGGGCGGATTAAGCGGGGAGGGCGGATCGCCCGGCAGCATGATGCGCCGGCGGGCACGCTCGGCGTCGGGGTCAGGCACGGGAATGGCGCTGACCAGGGCGCGGGTGTAGGGATGCCGCGGCCGCTCGATCACGTCCGCGGCCGGACCGAGCTCGACGATCTTGCCCAGATACATGACGGCCACGCGGTCGGAGATGTGTTTCACCACCGAGAGGTCGTGCGCGATGAAGACGAGGCTGAGGTGCATCTGGCGCACGAGCTGCGCCAGCAGATTGAGAATCTGGGCCTGGACGGAGACATCGAGCGCCGAGACGGGTTCGTCGGCGATGACGATCCGGGGCTGCAGGGCCAGCGCGCGGGCCACGGCGATGCGCTGCCGCTGGCCGCCGGAGAACTCATGCGGATACTTCCGCATGAAACGCGGCGCGAGCCCGACCGTGGCCATGAGCGCGGCGACGCGCCCGGCGACCTCAGCGGGCCGGCAGACGCGGTGCACGAGCATGGGCTCGGCGAGGGCGGCGAAGACCGTCAGGCGCGGGTTGAGCGAGGCGTAGGGATCCTGAAAAATCATCTGCAGGCGGCGGCGCGACGCCCGCACCTCCGCGGCGCCGGCGGCGGTGAGATTGCGCCCCTCGAGAATGACCGTGCCGGCGGTGGCGGGCACGAGCTGCAGGATCGTGCGTGCCAGCGTGGACTTGCCGCAGCCGGTCTCGCCGACGAGCCCGAGCACCTCGCCGCGCTGCACGGTGAGGCTCACCCCGTCGACCGCCTTCACCGTCCCGACCCGGCGCTTGAACACGGCGCCGCGGTAGACCGGGAAGTGGGTTTTGACCTCCCTGAGCTCGAGGATCGGTTCGGACATGGTGTCAGCAGAGTTGACCACGGATCACACGGATTTCCACAGATGGGTTATCTGACAATGCGCTTCCGGCGCAGATCCGCATGCTTGAAGTTAAGGAGAATAGCGAGGCGCAGGTTGGTGATGGCAAGGTAGCCGATCATCTGGGCGATGTGCGTGGGCGTGAAATCCTCCGCCACTTTCGGGTCAACGATGACCTGCCCACCGACGATCAGATCTGGCACGAGGATGTCCACGACGCAGCCGTCGTAGAGCACGTCGAAACGTTTCTGTTGGTTCACCTCAAAGCCCCGTTTGCGGAGTTCGATGACCAGGGCATTCTCGTATGCCTTTTCATCCAGACCGGGCTTCAGGGTATTCAACACCGTCATCGCGGCACCGATAACAGCCTCGCTCAAATCTGGATGGATCAGTTTATCCGTGCTCATCCGTGTGATCCGTGGTCAAATTCAAATCTCGCGGGCCTGGACACGCAGGCAGGCCGTGGCGTGCCCGGGCGCGAGCGGCTCCAGCCGCGGATCGCGGCTGCGGCACAGGTCGGTCGCCGCCGCGCAGCGTGGCGCGAAGGCGCACCCGGGGGCGAGCTTGGACAAATCGGGCGGGAGGCCCGGGATGGTGAACAGCTCCGCGCCTTTCGGCTGGCCGGCCGGAATCGAGCGCTGCAGCGCCTGGGTGTAGGGATGGCGCGGGCGACAGAGGATCGTGCGGACATCGCCCGACTCGACCACGCGGCCGGCGTACATCACCAGCACGCGGTCGCACAGGCCGGCCACGACGCCGAGGTCGTGGGTGATGAAGATGACCGCCATGCCGAATTCGCGCTGCAGGCGCCGGATGAGCTCGAGAATCTGGGCCTGCACCGTCACGTCGAGCGCGGTGGTGGGCTCGTCGGCGATCAGGATCTCCGGCCGCGTGATCAGGGCCATCGCGATCATCACGCGCTGGCGCATGCCGCCGGAGAACTCATGGGGGTAGGCGTGCAGGCGCTTGGCGGCGTCGTTGATGCCGACCGCCTCCAGCATCTCCCGACCGCGCCGCAGCGCCGCGGCCCGCGAGATTTTTTCGTGGATCCGGAGCGGCTCGATGACCTGCGCGGCGATGCGCAGGTAGGGATTGAGCGACGTCATCGGGTCCTGGAAGATCATGGCGATGCGCCGGCCGCGGATGGAGCGCGCCACTTTGGGCGCGCAGCGCAGCAGGTCGGTGCCGGCAAACACCGCGGAGCCGCTCTCGATGCGGCCGGGGGGCTGCGGCACCAGCCCCATGAGCGAGTAGCAGGTGACCGACTTGCCCGATCCGGATTCCCCCACCAGGCCCACAGTTTCGCCCTGCTCCAGGGTGAAGCTGATGCCATCGACCGCCTTGTGCACGCCGTTGCGGGTGTGGAACCAGGTGCGCAGATCTTGGACGTCGAGGAGCGGCACGGGCGAAAGCGGATGGCGGAGACCGGAGACCGGATAATGGGAGGGAATGGGAGGCAAAGAAAACGAAGGAGCGTCAGGCGAGCATTTCAGTCGCGGCCGCGAACACGGTGTCGGGTCGGAGGTCAGCCAGATTGCCGCCGCCGGTGGGCGGGCAGCCGGGAGGCTGGAGGAGGCGGACCGGCGCCTGGTAGATCGGGCCGGTGCGCAGCGGATTGGTCGGGCCGAACAACGCCAGCACGGGAACCCCCAGCGCGTTGGCCAGGTGCATGCCGCCGGTGTCGTTGGCGATGAGGAGACGACATTCCGCCAACCCGGCGGCGAACGCCGGCAGGTCGGTGCCCCCGGCGAGGTTTTCCACGGGAGCGGCCAGGCCCAGGGCGATGGCGTCGGCGACCGGCCGCTCGCCTGCGGTGCCGAACAGACGGAAGCGCGTTTCGGGGTGAGCCGCGGCCAGCCGGACCAGCAGCTCGCGCCAGTGGGGCACGGGCCAGCGTTTCGCCGGCTCGTTTTCCGAGCCGCAAATCAGTCCGATCACGGACGCCGGAGCCGGGCCGGCGGCGGCCGGCGGCCGGAACGGTGTGAAATCGGGCGCGGCCGCCAGGCCGAAGTGGCGCAGGAATTCCTCCCACAGTCTGACCTGATGCTGGTGCTGCGCGTCGAAGCCCGCGGGCACGCGCCAGACCTGAGTGAGCAGCGGGCGGGGCCGGCCCGGCGGCGCGAGGCCGAAGCGCTGGGGGCAGGCCGTGCACCAAGCTTCCAGATCCCCGCGGACCGAATTCGTGAACAGCAAATAACAATCGGGGTACTCGTCAGCCAGGCGTCGGAATTGGCGGAAGTAGCCCGCGCCGCGGGGCGGCAGCGGCCGCACGCGATCGGCCACGCCGAGCTGCTCGAGCCACGGCTGGAAGGCCGGCCTGGCCAGCAGCGTCAGCTCCGCGTCCGGGCGCGAGGCGCGGAGGGCGCGCAGCAGGGGCAGCGCCATGACCACGTCGCCCAGCCAGTTGGGCAGGCGCACCCAGAGGCGAGTCCGGCGCGGTAGCGCGGTGAGACCGCGCAGGCGGAGCTCGGCGTCCAGCAGGTTGCGCCTGGCCGCCAGCCGCAAACGCCGGGCGGGTACGTCTTGATTGCGCCAGCGGTCGTGCGCCCACAGCCACGACGCGCAGGCATCGTCGCCCGCCGCCAGGTGCGTTTCGATCCAGCGGTTGAGCAGGAGCGTGACGTCCGCCGCCGTGCCGCCGCGAGTGATCCACCGCGGGGTGAGCTCGAACCGCCAGAAGGCGAGACGGCGCGGATAAATCACGTAGACGTCGGCCTGGAATTTCTCCGCCAGCAGTCCGACCAGTTCGCTGGTGGAACACACCCGGCCGAAGAGGGTGGAGAGCGCGCCGTGATCCCCGGCGTTCTGGTCGAAGAGCACGCCGATGCAGCCATGGCGCCGGAGGATCTGCATGGCTTCCTGGAAACCCGTTTTACGGGAGAGCAGGCGCATGCCGAAACGCTCGCGACCGCGCTTCACCCAGGCGTCGGCCGCGGGATGGTCCAGCGGACGGTAGATCGAGCCAAACTCCGGGATCGGCGCGGGCGCGAAGAGGGCCAGGGCCGTCTGGGTCTCCCAGCCGCAGAGATGAGCGGTGGCAAAAAGCGTGGGGCGGGGCCGGCCGCCGGGCGAGACAGCCAGAACCGCCGCCAGATCGGGCGCCGCGCGCAGCATCCGGCGCAGCCGGCGTTCCGACAGACAGGGCAGGGCGAGCGACAGCAAGCCGGTCTCGATCAGGCGCCGGCAGCTCTCCCGGCCGATGGCGCGCCGCCAGGCCGCCGGCCGGTCCGGGAAGGCGTGATGCAGGTTCGAAAGAATCAGCCGGCGGCGGCGCCGCAGGCCGAGGAAGAGCAGATCCCCAAGCACGGCCGCCAGCGCCCGCGGCAGGGGCTCCGGCAGGTGCGCCAGCAGCCAGCCGACGGTCACGAGGATGATCTTAGGCACCGGAAAGAAGCGCCGCGGCGCGGCGGGGGAGATTCACGCAAAACAAACGGATAAACATTTGCCTTCGCTGGAAAACCCCATGAAAGCTATGCTGCGCGTGGTTAAAAGCCTTTTCCGGCACCCCGCCCATGACGGACCTCCTGATCATCAAACCCTCGTCGCTCGGCGACATTGTGCACGGCCTCCAGGTGGCGGCGTCGCTCAAGGCCCAGCGCTCCGAGCTGCACATCTCGTGGATCGTGCGCGATCTGTTCGAGTCGCTGGTGCGGACCTGCGAGGTGGTCGACCGCATCTACGTGTTCCACCGGAGCGAGGGCGTGCGCGGCTTCCTGAAACTGATGCGTGAGGTGCGCCAGACCCCGTTCGATTATGTGTTCGACATGCAGGGCCTGCTGCGCACGGGCCTGATGACCTGGCGGACCCGGGCGGCGCACAAGGTGGGCCGGTCCGACGCCCGCGAAGGCGCCACCTTCTTCTACCAGCAGAAGATCCCGCTCCCGCCGGACGGCGCCCAGAGCCACGCGCTCGAAATCCTGCTGCGATTCTGCCCCGTGCTGGACGCCAAGCCGGAGTTGCGCGGCGAACTGCGGTTTCGCGAAGCCGCGGACCTCAACCTCAGCTTCATCGAGGGCCGCCGCGGCCAGAAACCCATCCTGATCTTTCCGGACAGCCGCCGGGCGGAAAAGCGGTGGAACGGCTTTCGGCAGCTGACCGACCTGTTGCTGCGCGACGGCACCGGCCGCAAGATCGTCTGGGCCGGCAACAATCCGGTCTCCTACCGCGACAACGCCCCCGAGGGGCAGTTTCTCAACCTCACCGGCAACACGAGCCTCGTGTCGCTGCCCGCCCTGATCCGGCGGGCGGAGTGGGTGATCTGCAATGACAGCGGGCCGATGCACCTGGCCGCGGCGCTCGGGGTGAAGACGCTCGGTTTGTTCGGTCCCACCGACCCGCGGCTCTTCGGGCCCTATCCGCCGAACAGCCCGACGAACCACGTCGTGCAGGCGCCGGTGGGCGACCTGCGGCTGCTCACCGCCCGGGATGTGTACGCCCGGTTCGCGCGCCTCGACGCCATCAGTCGCGGCCAGAGTCCGCCCGGCTCGGCCGCGCCCTGGCCGCGGCATCCCTGGTCGTGAGCGATCCACGACGGAAGGCGGCGGTGCGGCCGGGCCCAACGGTGGAGTTGGGCGTCCGGGCCCACGATTTTGGCAAGCTGCCGGTGGACGAGCTGGCGGCGCGGATCGGCCGCAAGGGATTCAGCTGCGTGCAGCTGGCGCCCACCAAGGCGCTCGCGGGTTTCGACACGGACGCCGGCCGGCTCAGTCCGGGTTTTGCGGGCCGCGTCCGCGAGGCCTTTCAGCGGCGGCACATCCGCATCGCCGTGCTCGGATGCTACATCAATCCGGTGGATTCCAACGTGGCGCAGCGGGGCCGGCAGCTGGCGCGGTTCAAGGAATACCTCCGGCACGCGCGGGACTTCGGGTGCAGCGTGGTCGGCACCGAGACCGGCTCGCTCAACGCGGATTACTCCTTTCATCCGGGCAACCGCGGTGAAGATACGTTCCAAACCCTCCTGGCCGGCGTACGCGAGCTGGTGGCGGAGGCGGAGACATTCGGCGTGTTCGTCGGCATCGAGGGTGTCGAGCGCTACGTCATCTCGGATCCGCCGCGCATGAAGCGGCTCATCGATGACGTCGGTTCGAATCACCTGCAGGTCATCTTCGATCCGGTGAACCTGCTGTCCGCCGGGAATCACCGCCGGCAGGACGACATCATGAAGCAGGCGTTCGAACTCTTCGGGGACCGGATCGCGATTCTGCACGCCAAGGATTTTGTGGTGGAGGAGGGCCGGATCCGCTCGGTCCTGGCGGGCCGGGGGATGCTCAATTACGGGTTGCTGGCGGAGCTCATCACGGCCCGAAAACCCGGCATCGACATCCTCATGGAGGACACCGACCCGGCCACGGTGGCGGCCGGCGCGAGGTTTCTGCGGAGCGTCTTTCGGGCGATGGCGGAGAAGGCCTGAGCCCCTGCGGGCTCATGCCGCAAGGCCGCGATCTTGCCCGCCAGCACCCGAACCTTTCGGTAAATGATGTAGGAGCCTGCTTGCAGGCGATTTCTCTTTCGTCATCGCGAGCAAGCTCGCTCCTACAACTGCATGGCTCCGGCTGCGGGCAAAATTCGCGCCGCCCTCACCCGGCGGCCCGCTTCTGCAGGTGCTTGCGCAGCTTCAGAACCTCCACGCCGGCGAGCAGGACGATGCCGATGCCATGCGTGTCGTTCAGATTCCAGAGCAACTCCTTCTTGTAGTACTCGGGCGAGAAGGAGAATTCGGAGCCGCGGCACACGCCATGGACATTGCCGCCCCGGTCGATGGAGATCCGATTCAGCGCTTCCCACGCCTTGAAGACGGATCGGATGTACGGGTCGGGCTCCGTCAGCCAGCCGTACTGCACGCCCCGGGCGAAGGCGTAGGTGAACATGGAGGTGCAGGATGATTCCGCGTAGGAATCGCGGGCGTTCAGCACCTGGTGCCACATGCCGGCTTCGTCCTGCAGCGCCAGATAGCCGGAACACAGGTCGCGGAACATCTCCAGCAAGGCGTGCCGCAGCTCGTGGTTCTCCGGCAGGACGGCCAGCAGCTCGGAAAGCGAGAAGATCACCCACCCGTTGCCCCGGCCCCACGGGACCCCGGTGGCGAGCTGGCGCTTGAAGTCATAGACGTGGGACATGACCTTGAGCCGGGGAATGTAGAGGTACTTCTTGAACCCGAGAAACTGCCTGGCGGCATCGTCGATGTACCGGCGTTCGCCCGTCAGCCGGTAATACCGGCAGAGGAAAGGCACGCTCATGTACAGGTCGTCGGCCCACAGGGTGTCTTCGTGGAAGACATGCATGAGGTTCTTGCGGAAGAACGTGCCGTCCGGCAGCCGGATCTGTTTGTTCGTGATGTAATCCGCGACGAAATCGGCGATGTCGCGCGCGCCCCGGATCTCGAAGTGGCTCGCCACCTCCAGCAGAACCGAGCCAAACGAGCCGCAGTCGTCCAGGCTGTCGATGCTGGCCAGCAGGTGGTGGACCGCGGTGGCGCCGCCGTATTGTTCCTTGTCCCAAAGGGCGTAGTGGAACGTGTCGCAGCAATACTGGATGTGGTTGACGACATACTGCTGGATCTCCACCGAGCCGATGGCCTTCGCGCTGTGCAGCAGGCCGTACAGCGTGACCCCGAGCGGATAGTTCCAGCGGCCGTAGAGGGGATTCTCGTTATAGGGCCGGACCCAGGTGTCCGGCAGATCCAGCCGCCAGTAAATGTTGCCCGCGATTCCGGGCGTCACCCTGTGTAGGTTGCGGAGGGCGGGCAAATCCAGCCTGGCCGTGGCCGCGAACGGTCCGAGGTAGATCCACGGCTGGGAGGTGCCCACGATGTGGCACGGGCTGCTGAAGGCAACGACCCCGTTTCCGTTCCGAATGGAAAAATCAAAACCCCAGTCGGGGCCCTTGGCGGTGGATTTGACCATCACGTGGTGCTGGCCGAACGGCACCTTGATGGTCGCGGCCATCCGGCCCGAGGCCGCGGCGCGGTAGACTTCCTTGTCGGCGACAAAGATCGCGAGGGGGCCGTGATGATCGCCCTCGAGCTTGTATTCCGCGGTGCCGGCCTGCAGGAACAGGCCCTTGGTCCAGCCGACGGCCACGACCCCGGGCGCTGCGCCGTAGAGGCGCTTCAGCTGGCCCATCTTCAGCCTGGCCTTGTCCCAATTCTGCTCGGGAAACCAGGCGAGGCCGGTGTCCTTCTCGCTCATGCCCGGGTCGGGCAGGGTGGCGAGTTCGGACGCCATGGGGGCGGTGTAGATCCAGCCTTCCTGCCCCTCCCGCTCCGGGGTGGGCATGAGGAAATAATACGGCAGCTTGCCGAGCCAGGTGCCGAAGCGGCCGCCGAACCCGGCCGGCGTTTTCTTGAAGCGGATGATCAGATGATTCCATCCGCCGTGTAGCGCGATCTTGATCGAGTGCCGCTTGTCGCTGTAACGCTCGTGGAAGATGGTCGACGTGAAGATGCAGACGCCGTTGCAGTAGAGGGCGATCGGACCGTAGCAGGTGACGTCGAATTTCAGCTCCGCGCCGTTGTCGCTCCAGTACTTGGCCCAGGCGTAGACATAATGCTCGACCGCCGCGTCGGGGAACAGCTGGTTGAAATCCGCGTGATAGCGATAATCCTTCCCGCGCAGGATGCCCCGCTTGCTGTAGGCCCGGTAGGTCGGGGGATGCGGGGGATTGACGCCGACGTAGCGCCGCGCGACGCAGTCGAGGGTTTTTTCGACCTGCATGCCGACCTGTCCAAACATGCTGTTATGATCTTCGAAGAAGCAGCCCATGAAGGTACTGGAGGGTTTGAAGTGTCGGATCTTCCGGCCGCCAACGGGTCGGCATTCTGGAGGGGGCTGGTGGCAGGGCGTGAAGGGGGACCGGTGGAAGCGGGCGCCGGCAGCGCGGAAAACGCCGGATGGCGCGGGAAAATCAGTGGCTGGCGGAGGGGATGGAGCAGGTGAACGCTGGAGCGATCGCAAAGCGCCCGACAGGAAAGACGAAAGGCGCGGGGGTGCTCGGAACGATGACTGTCAAAGGGGCCGAAATGTCTTCCTGGCGGATTTGAGTTACTTTCTTTCTTCCAGAGATTCGACTCAACACGAGGGGCATCTGACTGTAAGACAAGTCCGTCGGATTCAGTTGAACCCCCCGGCCGATCGGGTTGAGCTCGCCGAGCGGGAATGAAATCACCGCCGGCTTGACGCAGTCTGAACTTTCTCGGCCGCCCGCCCGACTTATTGTTTTGAAATCCAGCGCCTTTTGAAGGCGGAAACAGTCCGATGGAACCCCAGCTCAATCAATTGGAGCGCCTTTACCGCGAACTCGGGCCCGCCCTGCTGGGCTACTTTCGGCGGCAGCCGGCGCTCGCCAGCAACGCCGAGGATTTGTTGCAGGATACCTTCGTGCGGGCGCTCAAGCGCTCTGCCCGACTGCCGCCCCCGGTGTCGCCGCGCGCCTATTTTTTCGGCATCGCCCGGCACGTGGGGATCGACGCCCTCCGCCGGCTGCGGCCGGTCGAGGAATTGGCGCCGGACACGCCCGCCGCGGTCAAGCTGGAGGACGACCGCCTGGAGCCGATGCGCCGCGCCATTGCGCAACTGCCAGGGACCCAGCGCGAGGCGCTGCTGCTCAAACTGCAACAGGATCTGTCCTACGAAGAGATCGCCGAGGTGCTCGCCATTCCCGTCGGCACGGTGCGCTCCCGCCTCCACTATGCCGTGCGCCAATTGCGCCAGACCCTCAACCCCTCGTGAAACGCCATGAAACCTGAAACCCTTGAAGCCCTGCTGCTCGATCGTGCCATGGGCGAGCTCTCCCCCGAGGTCGCGGAATTGCTGGAAGCCCATCTTGCCGGCGTTCCCGACGCCGCGCGCCAGGCGGGCGGCCTTGCCGCCGTCGTCCAACAGGCGCGGCAGGCCGTTGCCCTGCCGGAGGAGGCGCCGCCGCCGCTGGCGACCGCGCGCTTGCAGCGGGCGCAGGCGGCGTGGCGCCGGCGGGCTTTCATTTGGGAAACCGCAAGACTGGCCGCCTGCGTGATCCTCGGACTGACGCTGGGTTGGTACGTTCGGCCGGCACGCGTAACGCCCGTGGTTGCGGCGGCACCAACTTCGTCAGCGGTGAACGCGTCGGTGCCGCCGCTGGTCTCCGAATCGACGCACGACTTTTGGTCCCTGGCCCGACTCGAGGCGGTCCAACAGGAGCACCAGCCGGTGGAGAGTCGTTCGACCAGCCGGTATCGGCTGCATTGGGATTCGCCGGTGAAGATGCCACATTTGGAGGATGATCTATGAAAACTGTCACAACTAACAGCTGCCGGTCCACATTTGCCGCCGTCGCCGCGACGTTGTTTTTCCTGCTGCTGTCCGGATGTCTGGAGAAACACTTCGTCTGGTCGCCCGACGGCAATCGGGCGGCGGTGATCGCGAAGGATGGGCTTCATCTTTGCGATCCTGAGGGCAAGCTGTCGCCGCTGCTGCTGCCCAACATCTACGCCGCTGTCTGGGTTGGGGATTCGCAGCGCCTGGTGGTGGCCCGGGAGCGGAAGGTGGGTGACTGGGCGCCCGTCGCCCGCGTCCTCGGCCCGGAACGCGCCGGCAAGATCGCCGCGGAGGCGGACACCCTGTGGCAGAAGCTGGAGGCCGGCGGCCAATGGGGAATTCTGACCAACGACCTGCGCCAAAGAAAAGACGTCGCGGTTTTCATAACCTATCTCCGCGAACGTTACGGGGAAGCCCTGCGCGCCAAAATGAACGCGGGCGAGTGGGACGAGGTCAAATCTCTGCAGGCGGAAATCAGCGAGCTCGTGATGGCCCGCATCGTCGGGGAGCAAATCCAGCCGGGGACCCAGCTCCATGAAGGACTGGAGAAGATCAAGGACATCCGGGTGGCGCCCGGCGACCGGACGGTCGCATTCACCACGGACATGGCGCTCGACAACGATAACGAGTGCCGCCTGCTGGTGGCGCGCATCGACGCCACCGGCGCCGTGACGGTCGCCGAGCACACGGACGGCTATGCGGACTGGACGGCCGACGGCCGGTCGCTGGTTTATGTGCAGGCCTCAGGCGGCGGGGCCAAGGACGACCTGCGGCTCGGCACGCTGGTTCGTCGCGAGGTAATCGCGAGCGACGGCACGATCAAGGCCGCCGATAAATCCGAGGATCTAGCGGGGATCATGTTCGGGAGCACCATCCGCGTGCGCTGCCTCCGGGACGGGCGGATCATCTTCAATGCGGTCGAATTCAATCTGCCGGTCGCGAAAACGGACGCCGACGTGGAGCGCGAGAAGCTCTTTGAGTGGGACCCGGCCCGCCAAGGCACGCTGGTGCGCCTGCTGCCGCGGGGGGAAGAGGAGAAAATGCCCAAGAATCTGACGTTTTTCGAGGTGAGTCCGGACGAGCGGAGGGTGCTGGTCGGCGGATTCGGCGGCGAAGTCAGCGTGCTGACGCTGGCGACCGGCGATGTGGAGCAGCTGCAGAAGGCCGGGGACTACAACCTGATGGGCGCGCCCGTCTGGCGGAACGCCGGGGAGATCACTTTCGCCCGGCGCAATCCGGCCGCGGACGGGAAGCCGCCGGCGCGCAAGGCTGAGATTGTCCTGCGCAAGGTCGTCCTGAACAAGGGGGACCAGGAGAAGGTGCTGAGCCAGGGCTGGCCTGACGCGATGCTCGAAAGCGTCTTCAGCGGCTCGGACAAGAAATAGCCCCGGGCGCGCCCGGCTTCTCCACTTTGCTGTTTATTCCGGTGGGGAGTGGCTCCACACTCGCCGGCTTATGCTCGACCCGAAACTCCTTCGCGAAACGCCCGAGGTCGTGCGGGCGGCGATTGCCAAGAAGCACCTCGAGGTGGACCTCGATGCCGTGCTCGCGCTCGACGCCCAGTGGCGCGCCCAACTCGGCGAGGTGGAGTCATTCCGGGCGCGGCAGAAGTCGGCCAACGGCGAAATGGCCGCGCTGAAAAAGGGCTCGCCGGAGTTCACGGCGAAGGTGCAGGAGATGAAGAGCCTCTCGGCGCAGGTGAAGGAAAAGGAGGCCCAGCTGGCGACCGTCGAAGCGCAGTGGCGGGCGGCGATGCTGACGCTGCCCAACATTCCGCACGCCAGCGTGCCGGAGGGCCGCACGCCCGCGCAGAACGCCGTCCAGGCCACGTGGGGTTCGATCGAGGCCGCGTCCCCCTGCGCCAAGCCGCACTGGGAGATCCCGGGCTTCGACCGGCTCGTGGACTTTCCGCGGGGGGCCAAGGTCACGGGGGCGGGCTTTCCGTTCTTCGTGGGCGACGGGGCGCGGCTGGTCCGCGCCCTCATCCAGTTCTTTCTCGATGCGGCCGGCCGGGCGGGCTACCGGGAGGTCAGTCCGCCCATCCTGGTCAACGCCGCCAGTGCCACCGCGGTGGGCCAGCTGCCTGACAAGGAGGGGCAGATGTACCAGACGGTCGAGGATCACCTCTACCTCGTGCCCACGGCCGAGACGCCGCTGACCAACTATTTCCGGGACGAGATTCTCGACGAGGCCGTGCTGCCGGTTTATCGCTGCGCCTACACGCCCTGCTTCCGGCGCGAGGCCGGCAGCTATGGCAAGGACGTGCGCGGCCTGAACCGCGTGCACCAGTTCGACAAGGTCGAGCTGCTCAAATGGGTGCATCCGTCCAAGAGCTATGACGAGCTGGAGACGCTCCGGGCGCACGCGGAGAGCCTGCTGCAGAAGCTGGAGCTGCCCTACCGCGTGCTGCTCATGTGCGGCGGCGACATGGGGTTTGCGCAGGCGAAGAAGTACGACCTGGAGGTGTGGGCGGCCGGCCAAAAGCGCTGGCTGGAGGTATCGAGCTGCAGCAACTTCGAGGCGTTCCAGGCCCGGCGGGCGCAGATTCGTTTCCGCTCAAGGGAGACGGGCAGACCTGAGCTCGTGCACACGCTCAACGGCTCGGGCCTGGCCGTGCCGCGGACGCTCGCGGCGCTGCTGGAGAACAATCTGCAGGCTGACGGGCGGGTGCGCCTTCCGCCGATGTTGGCGCCCTATTTCGGAAAGGAGTGGCTGAGCTTCGACTGACACCGGGGTTTCCGCCGGTCGGGCCCGGGAGCCTGAAACCGCCGGCCGGGGCAAGCCATCTTCGGCGATGCGGGACAAACCAAAGAACCGTTGGCAGCGGCGGGCTTGGGCGCTGGCGGGATTGCTGCCGGAGGAGCGATGGCATCCGGCCGTGCGGGAGTGGGCGGGAAGCAGCCGGAGCGCCGCCCGCTTGCCTTGGGCGGTGGCCTTTTCGGGGGGCGCCGATTCGTTGAGCCTGTTGCTCCTGGTGTGGGCGCATGGCCGGCGGCGAGCGCATCGGCTGTGGGCCCTCCATTTCAATCACCGCCTGCGCGGCCGCGCGTCCACGGCGGACGAACAGTTCTGCCGGAGGGTGTGCGCGGGGCTGGGCGTGCGGCTGCAGGTGGGCCGCTGGCGGCAGGCGACGCCGGGCGCGAGCGAGGAGGAGGCGCGAGCGGCGCGGTTTGCCTTTTTCCGGCGCGCCATGCGCCGCGTGAAGTCGCGGGCGCTCTGGCTCGGCCACCATCAGAACGACGTGGCCGAGACCATGCTCATGCGCTTGGCGCGCGGCAGCGGCACGGCCGGACTGGCGGCGCCCCGGCCGGTCCAGCGCGTGCCTGGCGGCGTGCGTGTGCGGCCGCTCCTGGCGGTGAAAAAGGAGGAGATCGTCGCGGCCTTGAAGACCGCCGGCATTCCGTGGCGCGAGGATCGCACGAACACCTCCGCCGGATATTTCCGCAACCGGATCCGGCAGCGGGTGTTGCCGGCCTGGCGCCGGGCGGCGGGCCGCGACGCTTTGGCCGGGGCCGCCCTCGCGCGCGAGCGGCTGGAGGAGGATGACGCCGCGCTGGAGGCGTGGCTGGACGAGTTGCGGCCGCTGGGACGCAGCGGTTCGCTCGAGATTGCGCGTCTCGCGGGCCGGCCGCGGGCCCTGATCCGCCGCGCCCTGCGCCGCTGGGTGATGGCCCAGCCAAAGGCGGGAGGGTTGTCCCGGCAGGGCTTTGAGGATCTGCTGCTGGCAATCGTGGCGGGACGGCCCACCCGGCGGAGCCTCGGGAAGGCTGGATTCGCCGTTTTGCGTGGCGGCCGGCTGCGCTTTGAGCGCCGGCGGTCCGGCCGCGAGCGGTCGAAATGACGTAAACGTCGTAGGCGGCGCAGGTAGCCCTCGGGCTTCAATTGACTTCCCCTCCGGAACATACAGACTATTGGAGTAGTCTAAATTCCCCGATGGCCGAGAACGAAAACAAATCCAAACGGCATCCCTTGAAGAGCCTGCCGCCCGACCGGTTTCAGCCGAAAGTATGGCTGATCTGGCTGTTCATCATCGGCCTGCTGGTGCTGGTGCTGAAATACAATCCGGGCCGGGTCAATTCGCCGGCCACCCTGAAGATCCAGGAGGTGGTGGATTACGCCGCCGCGGGCAAGATCGCGGAAGGCAGCATCCGGCCCGATTCGTCGGGCGGGCGGGATTGGTTCGTCATCACGGGCGAAATGAAGGAGCCGACGCTCATCGGCAGCAACGGCAAGACCAAGTCCTTCCGTTCGTCCGGCTGGCTGACCGAAATCAACCTGGGGATTCTCCAAAAATCGGTGGTTTTCACCGAGGTCGAAGCCAATAATGTTTTCACCCAGCTTTTGACGTCGGTTCTGCCGTTTGTCATCGTCATCGGGCTGGTCTATTTTCTTTTCGTCCGGCAGCTGAAGCAGGCAGGCCGCGGCGCCCTCAGCTTTGGGAAGAGTCGAGCCAAGTTGCTGACCCGGGATCGGGAGAAGGTGACCTTTGCCGATGTGGCGGGCTGTGACGAAGCCAAGGAGGAAGTCTCCGAAGTCGTCGAGTTTCTGAAGGACCCGAAGAAATTCCAGAAGATCGGCGGCCGGATCCCGAAAGGCGTGCTCATGGTGGGCCCGCCCGGCACGGGCAAGACTTTGCTGGCCAAGGCCATCGCGGGGGAGGCCGACGTTCCGTTCTTCTCCATCAGCGGTTCGGACTTTGTGGAGATGTTCGTCGGCGTCGGCGCCAGCCGGGTGCGCGACATGTTTGACCAGGGGCGGAAAAATGCGCCCTGTCTCATTTTCATCGACGAAATCGACGCCGTGGGCCGCCAGCGCGGCGCGGGTCTCGGCGGCGGCAACGACGAACGCGAGCAGACGCTGAACTCGCTGCTGGCCGAGATGGACGGCTTCGACACCACCGAGGGCGTCATTATCATCGCGGCGACGAACCGGCCGGACGTGCTCGACACGGCCCTGCTGCGGCCGGGGCGCTTCGACCGGCAGGTTTTCATCGATCTGCCCGACCTCGTGGGACGCGAGCAGATTCTGCGGGTGCACGCGCGCAAACTGGCCGTCGGCGAGGACGTCGAGTTGAGCATTGTGGCCCGCGGCACGCCCGGACTCTCCGGCGCGGAGCTGGCCAACCTGCTGAATGAGGCCGCGCTGCTGGCCGCGCGCCGCAACAAGAAGCGCGTCGACATGCACGACATCGAGGATGCGCGGGAGAAGGTGCAGTTCGGCCGCGAGCGCCGCCGGATCATGGACGATGAGGACAAGAAGATCGTGGCCTACCACGAAGCCGGCCACGCGCTGGTCGGCGCGGTGGTGGATGACGGCGATCTGCCCGTCCATAAGGTCACCATCATTCCCCGGGGCCGGTCGCTCGGCAGCACGATGTACATTCCGAAGAAGGACACCTACAATTTCGCCCGCCGGCGGATGCTGGCCCGCCTCGCGTCGCTCTATGGCGGCCGCATCGCCGAGGAGCTGGTGATCGGGGACATCACCAGCGGCGCGTCGAGCGACATCCAGCAGGCCACCAAGCTGGCCCGCAGCATGGTGTGCGACTGGGGCATGAGTTCGCTCGGCCCCATCGCATTCGGCGAAAATCACGACACGGTGTTCCTCGGCCGGGAGATCACCCGCAGCGAGAATTTCAGCGAGGACACCGCGCGCAGGATCGACGTCGAGATCCACAAGATCATCGACGAGCAGTACAATCGGGCCCGGAGCATCCTCGCCGAGCGGCGGCTCGCGCTGGACAAGATCGCCGAGGCGCTCCTGCAATATGAGACGATCGACGGCAAGCACGTGCTGGAGATCCTCGAGTTCGGCGAAATCCGGTCGCCGGTGCTGCCGCCGATCCTGCCGAAGCCGGGCGAGACGACCACCCCGGGCAAGAAGCCGGCGGAGAAGGTGGTGCCGGAAAGCATCGGGGGCGATGCGCCCGCCCCGGCGCCGTCTCCGGCCTGAACCCGCGCCGGCGGGCGCGGGCGGTGGCGGAAACCCGACGCCGGCGGCCGGCGCCGGCCGTTTGCGGCAAAGGGGTCCAGGCGCGGGTTGAGGAAGAAGGAAAATCCGCCTTGGATTGTGGGCCACAAACCGCCAAGTTGTCGGGGTGGACCGCATCATGAACATCTGTTGCATCGGGGCCGGGTACGTCGGCGGCACGACCATGTCGGTGATCGCCGACCGTTGCCCATGGGTACGCACGACCATCGTGGATATGAACGCGGCGCGCATCGCCGCGTGGAATTCCGACCAGCTGCCGGTTTACGAACCGGGGCTGGAGGACGTCGTCCGGCGCGTGCGCGGCCGGAATCTGTTTTTTTCCACGGACATTCCGGGCGGCATCAAACAGGCCGACATGATCTTTGTGTGCGTCAACACCCCCACCAAAACCTACGGCCTCGGCGCCGGGCGGGCGGCTGACCTCAGCTACATGGAGACGGTGGCCCGCACGATCGCGGAACACGCCAATTCCCCGAAGATCATCATCGAGAAATCAACGATCCCGGTGCGGACGGCGGAATCGATTTTGGCGATCCTCGCGGCCAACAGGCGGGGCCTTTCCTTTCAGGTGTTGTCGAATCCGGAATTCCTGGCCGAGGGCACGGCGATCAGCGACCTGCAGAGCCCGGACCGGGTGCTGATCGGGGGCGAACGCACGCCCGAGGGCGATGCCGCGGTGAAGGCGCTGGTCGACATCTATGCCTCGTGGGTGCCGCGCGAGCGGATCATCACGACCAGCCTCTGGTCCTCCGAACTCTCCAAGCTTGTGGCCAACGCGTTTCTCGCGCAGCGCATCGCCTCGATCAATTCCATCTCGGCCGTGTGCGAGGCCACGGGCGCGGACGTGGACGAGGTGGCGCATGTGATCGGCCGCGACAGCCGGATCGGGCCGAAGTTTCTCAAGGCCTCGGTGGGGTTCGGCGGCTCCTGTTTTCAGAAAGACATCCTGAATCTAGTCTACCTCTGCGAGCATTTCGGCCTCCCCCAGGTCGCGGCGTACTGGGAGCACGTGGTGCGCATGAACGACCACCAGAAAAGGCGGTTCACTGAACGCATCGTCAAGGAGCTGTTCAATACGGTCGCCGACAAGAAGATCGCCATCCTGGGGTTCGCCTTCAAGAAGAACACCAACGACGTGCGCGAATCGCCGTCCATCGCGGTCTGTCGGGACCTGCTCGCCGAACATGCCAAGCTCGCCGTCTATGATCCGAGGGTGCCGGCGGAGGACATCCAGCGCGAGCTGCAGGGTGCGGCGGACGGACGCCTCAGTATCGCCCGGGACCCCTACGAGGCGTGCGACGGCGCGCATGCTGTCGCCATATTGACCGAATGGGACGAGTTCAGGACTCTCGATTTCTCGCGGATCCTGGCGTCGATGCGCAAACCAGCGTCAATCTTTGACGGCCGGAACCTCCTTGATCTTCCGAAATTGAGGGCGATGGGCTTTCAGGCCTTTGGCATCGGAAAATAGGCGCTGGGCAAATAGGTTCTCAATTGCTCGCCTAGCTGCATGCCACGGATTGGGATCCTTGTCATTGGCAGTCAATGCGACATGTCTTCGGAGGGCGTTGGCTGGCCGGCCGCGAAGGGCATTTTCTTGTGGGCAACTACTGTAACTGACCTACAATATTCAGAGGGTTAATGCTTCATACGCCAACACCCCAAAACAACACGTTCTCCTGAAGGCCCCATTTCGTTCGTTCTATCTGGCAGCCAGCCTGCATCGGTGAATCTATGGGCGAACGGTTACCCTGAGTACGTTTAATACAGCGGAACCGGCGCCCCTTCTCGGACCGTCGAGCAGCCCGGGCCGTACACCGTGACTTACACCTTGGGTGTCACATTGCCGGCTGGATTGCCTGCCGGCAACTACACGGTCGGCTTCCAGATTAATGTCGTAAGCATGCCGGCCGGTGCGACCACCGACGACGCGCTTGGCAATGTGTCCGTCAGTCCGTCCACAATCTGTTTCACGAGTTCGGGTCAAACGCAGACCGTAAGCGAGACGATGAGCTTCCCGGCGGGGGCGGTTTCTGGCAGTTACGCCTATTCGATAACCACGATCGGCTGGCCCACTACCGGACATACCCTGGACGGTACGACCTATAATGACGTCAGCCAAACTCCGGTCTTGATCAACATGACGGTGGACCAGCCGCAAGCCGTCCCGTCCCCGCCGAGCATTGTGATCAACGCGCCGCCGGCCAATTCGGTCTACACGTATGCGGACCGGGGGGAACGCCCTCGCCGATTCCATTCTCCTTTACCGACGGTACGGCGTCCACTGATCCGGTCATCAAAGTTGACGCGGACGTGAGTGGCACCGCCGTAGCCGTCACCACTGTCAGCGGGTCCCATAGCAACCAGGTCACCGGCTTCGGAAGGAAACAGGTTCCCACGGTTGGCAGCTACACGTTAAACAAGCGGGCGTACAACATCGCTGGCACCGGCCAAAGTTCAGTTGATTTTACCGTCAACGTGACGGGATCTCCGCCGACCGTGACAGTCGTATCTCCGGCGAACAATGCCTCGTACTCTTTTGTCGCCGGCGGCACGGGGGTCACGGTTCCCATTTCAATTTCGGCAACGAGCGCCTACGGCGGCGTC
>CAZAFS010000010.1:19250-22675 GCA_964484165.1 uncultured Opitutaceae bacterium
ACGGCGGCGTCATCCAGTTTCACCGTGACGGCGACGCAGCCGGCGCCAGTGATTGCGATCTCGCGACCGGCAAGCGGAATTGGCCTCTACACGCTGCCCACCAGTGGAGGATCCGTATCCATTCCGTACGGGTTCACGGCGAATGTGGCCTATGGGAACATTGGCAGTCTGGTGGTCAGCCTGAATGGCACGCCTTTGTCGGGTTCGGTGTCAGGCGCAGGCACCCCCGCAGCCACGGGCAGCGGAACAACCCAGATCAGCGCGGCGGGAAGTTACACGCTCGCGGTGACGGCGACAGCCAATGGCGTGAGCGGAACTGGGTCCGTTTCGTTCAAGGTCAACCAAGCCGTGTCGCCGCCGCCGCAATCTTCGGTACTGTGGCTGCCGCCGGGTTCCCTCGGCAAGCCGTTCCAGGGTGGCAGCACAGTCCCAACTGCGTTCTGCATCTTGGATTCGACGGGCAAGTTCGGGCGTGACAAGTCGGTGGTGATTGCCGTTTCTGAAGACGGGGCGGCGCCCGACCTGTTCACCTACAGGCCGATATGCGACCGCGACGACAGTACGTACGCGATCGTGCTTTCGCCTGCGCCCTCAACCACGACACCGACCGAGGGGCGCATACCTACCGGATTGAGGTGTGCAATTTCTGGCCGACGGGCTTAGCCAACCCAAACCTGCTCGGGACCAAGATAATCACGACCACCGACGGCACAAATGGCCATGGCGGGGGCAATGGCGGCTGTGGGAACGACGACCACGATGACGACGACAAACAACGAAGGCCACTGCAACGACGGTCACGGGAATGGCCACTGAGCGCCACTGGCGCTCCTCCGGACTGCGAGAATAGCCGGGTTAAGCATGGTTTGTCGGCAACGCCGTCATCCAAGCCGCCGGTTTGACAACAGCGTACAGCCTGATCGCAGGGTGCGCCTCGACCCCGAGGGGTTGGGCTGATGAGGCGCCGGAATAGTCGGGGCGTCACCCGCGCCGGCGCCGGCCGCGAAGGCCCCGCCACGCGGCGACCAGCAGACCGAGACCCATCAACACCGCCCCGGAAACCGAGGGTTCCGGAACCGGGGTGACCTGGGTATCCCATGATTGCCACCTGGTGTAGGGTCCGGTGTAGCCGCTGAACACAATGCGACCCAAATTGGCGCTGCCCGGATTGCTGACCGAATAGAAGAAATCGACGGCGTCAGCCCAGTTGGTGACGGTCAGGGTGACGCCGGAATTCACCGCCATCGAACTGAGGTTGAGAATCGAGGTGCCGCCAAAATCGAGGGTGGAATCGGCCGTGACCGTGAGCGAGCTGAAGGTGGAGGTGAAGCCGCCCAAACCGAGGGTACCGCCGTTCAGGATGAGGTTGCCCGAGGCGAAATTCATGCCGGCGCCGAGGGTGAGCGTTCCGGAGCCGGTCTTTTCGAGTGTCCCCGTGTCGCTGGTCGCAATGGAGCCGGAGAACGTCGAGGAGGCATTGCCGGACCCGACGATCAGCGTGCCGCTGGCGAGTTGGAGCGTGCCGGCGCCGGAAAGCGCGCCGATCGTTTCAGTGTAGCCGTTGAGATTAAAGGTGGCGCCGGAGGAAATGGTCACCGCCGAACTGTCGGCAATCCGCTCCGACGCGCCCAGCTTCAGGGTTCCGGCATTGATGTTGGTGCCGCCGGTGTAGGTGTTGCTGCCGGCCAGCACCACCGTGCCCGCCCCGTCCTTGGTGAGGCTGCCGGTGGTGGTGCCGATGACGCCCGAAATGACGGTGCTGCCAGCGCCGCCAACGCTCAGATTCTGGCCGTTACCACCAATGTTCCCGGAAAGCGTGAGAGTGCCGGCATCGGAATTGACGCGGGTGGCGGAGCCCAGCGTGACCGGCCCGGACCACGAGTTGTTGCCGCTAATGTTGCGCAGCGCGCCGTCGTTCGCGATGCCGGTGCCGTTCAGAGTCAGCGGCTGGCTTCCGACGGCAATGCCGCCCTGAAGCTGAAGCGCGGCGCCGGACGACACGGTCGTGGTGCCGCCGCTGGGGCCGCCCAAGGCGTAGGCGTTGCTGATGTTGACGACCCCGGCGCTCACCGCGGTGCCGCCAGTGTAGGTGTTGGCGCCGGAGAGGACCAGGGTGCCATTCCCGTTTTTGTTGAGATTGGTGCCGCCAATGGCGCTGGAGATGATCAGGTCACTGGCGAGTGTTGAATCCCGGGCCACATTGATGTTGCCCGTGTTGAGGTAGAGCGCGCCGCCCGAGATCAAGGAGGTCTCATGGGCGCTGTTGGCGTTTGAGGTGATGTCACCAGTGGGGGTGACAGTTTGCCCGCTGGAGATGCTTACTTGCCCGCCGTTGAGGGTAAGAGACCCCAAACCGGTGGATGCCCCCACGTTGAGGATACCATCAGAGTTGATCGTGACTGCGGAGTTGGGCGAGATCTGGCCGGTGTAGCTGTTTGACCAGATATCAACCTTGACGGTGCCGGCGGCAGCTGAATTGGCTGGCCCGGTGCCAATCGTCAGCGGTCCGTTGATGCCGTACCAGCCGGTAGTGAATGGTCCGACGGCAAGATCCAGTGAGCCAGCGTTGACCATGGTGGCGCCCGTATAGAAGGTGTTGTATCCGAAAAAGGTGAGGGTTCCGGTTCCGTTCTTGATGAGGCCCCCGGTGTCCCCGGCTACGCCGGCATTGGAGTAAAAGTAGGTGTCGCCCGGCCCGTCGACGGTGACGGTATTGCCTCCCAGGGCAAGCGTGCTGGTGGCGCTGGCATTGCCAATATCGAGCCGACTGCCGGCGGTGGAGGAGTAAATGGTGGCGTTGGAATTCAGCTGCACATTGCTGTTCCACATGGAGCTTCCGATGCCTTGCAGCGCGCCCGAGCCTGGGCCGGCTCCTGCTCCGTTGAGGTAAAGTGTGCCGGCGTTGTTCGTGGTGATGCCATTGGCCAGCTGAAGCACCGCGCCGCTGGCAACTGTGGTAGCAGCGGTGTTGTTGGTGCCCCCCAGGCCGCTGGCATTCTGGACGCTGAGCGTGCCAGAGCTGATCGTCGTGGCCCCGGTGTAGGTGTTGGTGCCGGAAAGCACGAGGGTGCCGGAGTCGGTCTTGGTCAAGGCGCCGCTGCCGGCAATGATGCCACCGTAGGTGAGGGTGGTGCCGGAATTCTGGTCCAGGGTGCCGCCGCTGGCGCCGAGCGTGATGCCGCGGTTCGCATTGAGCGTCAGGTTCGCGGTGTTTTGCAGGGTGCCGCCATTGAGGGTGAGGTCGTCGGCGGTGGCCGAGCTCGGAGCGGTCCCGAGATTATTGTCGGCGCTGACGCTGAGGATGCCGCCGGAGATCGCGGTGGCGCCGGTGTAGGTGTTGGCGCCCGAAAGCGTCACGGTGCCGGTGCCGTCCTTCGTCAGGGAGCCCGTCGTGGTGCCGATGATGCCGGTAATGGCGGTGTTGC
>CAZAFS010000010.1:22775-25705 GCA_964484165.1 uncultured Opitutaceae bacterium
TCAGATTCAAGCCTTCGCCGACCCCGGTGAGACCGCCCTGCACCTGGAGGGTGGCGCCCGACGCCACCGTGGTGGTTCCAGCGGTGGTGCCGAGCGCGGTGTTGTTCTGGATATTGAGAACGCCCGTGCTTATGGTGGTGGCGCCGGTGTAGGTGTTGGCGCCGGAAAGCACGAGCGTGCCGGAGCCGGTCTTGGTCAGGCTGCCGCCGGTCCCGGAGATGACGCCGGAAAAAGTGGTGGATGTGTTGTCGGCACCGGCGGTGAGCGCGCCGGACCCCAGGGTGATGCTGCCGGCGCCCGCGATGGAGCCAACCGTGTCGGTAAAGTTGTTGAGGTTGTACGTCGCGCTGTTGGCGACCGTCACCGCCGTGCTGTTGGACAGCACGTTGATGGCGCCCGCACTCAAGGTGCCGGCATTGATGGCCGTGGCGCCGGTGTAAGCGTTGACGCCCGAGAGGGTCAAGGTGCCGGCGCCATCCTTCGTCAGGGAGCCCGTGGTGGTGCCGATGATGCCGGTGATGGCGGTGTTACCGGCCCCGCCGACGGTCAGATCCATCGTCGCACCGGTGATGCCGCCGGACAGGGTGAGGGTGCCGGCGTCGGAATTGATCCGGGAGTCTGCGCCCAAAACGAACGCCCCGGTGAGGGTGTTGGTACCGGAGACGTTTTCCAGCGCACCCGCGTTCGAGACGCCGGTGCCGCTCAGATTCAAGCCTTCGCCGACCCCGGTGAGACCGCCCTGCACCTGGAGGGTGGCACCCGACGCCACCGTGGTGGTTCCAGCCAGCGTGCCGAGCGCGGTGTTGTTCTGGATATTGAGGACGCCGCCGCTGATGGTGGTGCCCCCGGTGTAGGTGTTGGCGCGGGTAAGCACGAGGGTGCCGGTGCCGTCTTTGGTGAGGGTGCCGCTGGTGGTGCCGATGATGCCGGTGATGGCGGTGTTGCCGGCTCCGCCGACGGTCAGACCCATCGTCCCGCCGGTGATGCCGCCGGACAGGGTGAGGGTGCCGGCGTCGGAATTGATCCGAGAGGCGGCGCCCAAGACGAACGCACCGGTCAGAGTGTTGGTGCCGGAGACGTTTTCCAGCGCGCCCGCGCTCGAGACGCCGGTGCCGCTCAGATTCAAGGCTTCGCCGACCCCGGTGAGACCGCCTTGGACCTGAAGGGTGGCACCCGACGCCACCGTGGTGGTTCCGGCGGTGGTGCCGAGCGCGGTGTTATTCTGGATGTTGAGGATGCCCGTGCTGACGGTGGTGGCCCCGGTGTAGGTGTTGGCGCCCGAAAGCGTCACGGTGCCGGTGCCGTCCTTGGTGAAGGTGCCGCTGGTCGTGCCGATGATGCCGGTGATGGCGGTGTCGCCGGCGCCGCCGACGGTCAGACCCATCGCCGCGCCGGTGATGCCGCCGGAGAGGGTGAGGGTGCCGGCGTCGGAATTGATCCTGCTGGCCGCGCCGAGCGCCACGGCGCCGGTCCAGGCGTTGTTGCCGGAAATGTTGCGCAGGGCGCCGTCAGCGGCGATGCCGGTGCCGCTCATGGTGAGGGTCTCGCCGGTGACGGTGATGCCGTTCTGCATCTGCAGGGCCGCTCCCGATGTCACAGTCACGCCGCCGGCACCTGTGCCCAGCGCGGTATTGTTCTGAACGTTGACGACGCCGGCGCCAACCGTCGTCGTGCCGCTGTACGTGTTGGCACCGGAAAGGACAAGCGTGCCCGTTCCTTGCTTGCTCAGCAGACCCGTGCCGGAAATGACTCCAGAGAAAGTCGTCGACGTGTTGTCGACGCCGGCTTGGATACTGCCCGAACCAATCGTGATGTTTCCGGCGCCCGCGATCGAACCCACGGTCTCAAGAAAGTTGTTCAGATCGAACGTGGCGCCGCTGGCAATCACCACGGCCGAGGTGTTGGGGATCTTGTTGGATGCGCCCAGCTGCAGCGTGCCCGCATTGATGTTGGTGGCCCCGGTGTAGGTCTCAGCACCCGAGAGCACGAGGGTACCGGATCCGGTTTTGGTCAAGCCGACGGTGCCGGCGAGGATGGCGGATATGGTGCCTGTGGTCGCGGCAACATTGATCGTGCCCGAGTTGGTTAGTGTCAGTGTGCCGGCACCGCCCAAGGTCACGGCGCCTTCCTCAAACGTGATCCCCGCCACGCCGGTAACCGTGCCGCTAACGGTGACGGTGAATGCCCCCGTGGCGTTGGCGCCAGCGGAAAAATCGGCAATGCCACTCCCTGCGCCGATGGCTGCACTCCAGGTAGTGGTCGCGACCGTACCCGCACTGCTCGTAGACCAATTAGCATTGGTTGTTTGAGCCCATGTTCCAGCCGCCAATGTGTTTCCGCTTGACCCCGCCGTCGCGCCATTGATGTCCCAATAGAAAGTCGTTTGTGCTCGAAGCGCAATCGGCGACAACAGCCCTGCCACCACGGCGTTAATAGCAAGCGCCTTGGCCAAGGTCTTAAATCGTCTTCGGATGACGCCTCGGAGGTTCATAGCGTATTGGTAGGTCAGTCCTTTTGATGCCCAAAAATAGGGGAGAGTACCCATTTCTGCCAGTGAAAAGCGATAAGAGCCGGTCAATTCACTATAAAACTCATTCAAGTGCCTTTGCCTGTTGAGGAACCGCATCCCAATAAGGTGGTTCAAGTTGCAGATTTGAGGCAATTTGTCGCTAGCCTGCAACCGATTGGGTGAGAGCTTTGGGCGGAAGGCGGCGGCAGTCGCCGGACAAGCAACGTCCCACGCCGCATTGGACTAGGTTAGCCCGAGTTTCTGCGGTCTTCTGGCTCCCACCCATCCACGTGCCGGAAGACATGAGCGGTTTGAATAGCGTCATCGACAAGCAGGACGACTGTGGCGGCGGCGGCGCCACCACGCACCGACCGACAGGCCCAGCAGCATGAAGACCGCGCCGTAAGCGGACGGCTCCGGC
>CAZAFS010000011.1:0-24393 GCA_964484165.1 uncultured Opitutaceae bacterium
GGCCGTCGGGCTGCGGGAAGTCGAGCTTGGCGAAGCAATTCATCGCGGACTCGGGTCATGCCGTGTGCCTTTGGACGAAGGTATCGCGCTGGCCGCAGCCGGAAGCCGGGGATTTGGCCAATGCCTTGGGACTACAAGGGCTCAAGCTCGAGTTGCCGGGACTTTTCCGCCGGGTCGCAGGGACGGGGCTCCTCGTGATCGACGCGGTGGAGCAGTGCGTAGACTCCGATCGGATCAAGCAGCTGGTGCGGGTCATTGAACTCGCCCGGCCAGGAGAAGAGGAGACACCGTGGCGGGTCGTGTTGCTCGTGAGCGCGGAGGAGTGGAGCCGCGTCCGTGAACAATTGGCCTTGGTCGCACCCGAAATCGCCGTGCTCGTCGAGCCTTTGGGCGATTTTGAGCCGGAAGACCTGGGTGTGATCGCACGCGCGGTCCCTGGCATTCAACCGTTGGTTCGGCAACCGCGGCTGGAGACCGTGCTCCGGAAGCCGAAGGTCCTTTCGCTCGTGGCGGGCCATGTAAAGGTTGGCGGCACTGTCGAGGCTAAGGATTTGGCCGGTGAATCCCACCTAGCGCTTTGGTGGTGGAAATCGCACGTGCGCACGGGCAAGAACCCCGCCTTGCGGGCGCGGGCTTTGGAGGAACTGGTCGCGAAGCAGGCCGAACGGATGCAGCACGCTGTGCCGGAGGCGGAGTTTGAGACCGGGCTGTTGGAGGTCTTCGCCGAGTTGGTCCGCGATGGAATCTGCGTCTCGCACGAGAGGGCGTTCTCCGTCCAACACGATCTCTACGCCGACTGGACGCGCTTCCAAATCCTAGTCGCGAAGGGTGACCAGTGGCTTGGTTTCGCGACCGCGCGAGTGGCCTCGCCCTTGTGGCACCGGGCGATCCGGCTGTATGCCATCTGGCTGTTAGAGCAGGCGGGTGGTGCTGAGGTGTGGGCCAAGCAAGTCGCGGCCCTCGCACAAGGCGACGACGCCGCGCGGGTGATGGCGGACCTGTTCCTCGAAGCGCCGCTTTTGTCGGCTGCCCCAGTGGAAAACCTGCGGCTCGTTTGGCCGCAGCTTACGGCCGAGAAAGGCCACCTCCTCCACCGCATGCTCAAGCGCCTGCGCGTGACAGCGACCTTCCCGAATGAGGAAATGATTGCGATTCTCTCCCGCGAGGAGGGAATCGCGGTGGCGGACCTGGCCGCGCATCTGCGGTTGCCCTACCCACAGTATTACCTGCCGCTGTTGGTCGTTCTGCACGAGCACCGGGGCGAGGCGGCGGGATATGCTCCGGTCGAGGTGGCGCGCGCGGCGCTCACATGGCTACAGGCCGTGCCGGCGGGTTGGCCCGGATGCAAGCAGGCGGCCGACCTCGCCGTCGCGGCGGCGAAGCCATTCGTCGAGGGGCCGCATCAGCAAACGTGGTTCCCCGACCGCAACGAAGAGGACATCCTCTACCAGGCGCTGCTCGCGGCGGCACGCGACTGCCCGGACGATGTCGCGCGGCTGGTCCGGGTTTTGGCAGGCTTGAAGCCGGCGGGGGGCGGCAAGTTTGCCGGGAAACGCCAGATCCGCCGGAAAACCGGTTTCGGGCCCGGGCTAGGGGTAACCTATGATTTACCGCCGCCCTGGCCGGGCGGACCGTTCATGCGACCAAAGACCCGCTTCCAGCATGTGGTGCTGCGGACCAACGGCATGCAACCGCTGATTGCCGCTAATCCTGCGCTGGCGCGGGAAATTGTGCTCGCATGTCACATCCCCGAGCGCGACATCGACGAGGACCGTCACCGCGATTTGCATGAGCCCGGCGGCATGGTTTTCGACGACTCGTTCCAAACCGCATTTTATACGCGGGGAGCATTCCTGCAGTTGCTGCGGAAGGATCCCAAGGAAGGGGTGCGGCTCGTCGTCGATTTGGTCAACCACTACACCGAACGCTGGGTCGATTGGACCCGGGGCGGGAAGGGGCTCACCGTGGGCGAAGGTGCGGAGGCGGTCGAGTGGAAGGGGGACGCGCGGCTTTACTTCGCCTACCGCGATGCCCACCCGTGCCACCCGTATGTGGTGTCGGCGTTGATGGCGCTGGAGAAGCACCTGCTCGACCGGCTCGAGAAAGACGAGCCGATCGAGGAGGAGGTGGCGTATCTCTTGAAGAATTCCCGGTCGCTCGCGATCGCCGGGCTCCTGGTGGCGATCGGCAAGGCGCGGCCGAAGCTCCTGTTCGCGGAGTTGTGGCCGCTCGTCGCCTCGCCGGAAATTCAGGCGACCGAGTTCAATCACTTCATCGGCGGCGGGCTGGATCGCGGACGTTCCGCGACCAGGCGCGAACGGGAGCTCATGGACCAGTGGAACGCGCTGCCGGTCCATCGGCTCCCGCTACATGAGGTCTGCCGACAGCTCCTGCCGTATGAAGAGGCCAAGGAGAAGCTCGCGAGGCTGGCCGCCAAATGGCGCGAGCTGCTGAAGACACCAGAAAAAGTCTCCGTCGATCCGTTCACGCTCCAGCGGCTGACCGAGCTCTTCGATCCGGCGAACTGGACCACGACGAAGGAGGGTGAAAATGAGATTTGGGAATACCAACACCCGCCCGAACTGGTAGCGGCAGCAGCCCTGCGCCGGAAGGAGCGCCAGAGCGACCTGATGCCCCTGATGACCGTGCCGTTGAATTGCCGGACGCTGCTGGAGCAGGGCAAGCCGGTGCCGGAGGCCGATCTCGAGCGGTTCTTCACACAACTGGACCAGTTGCCCGAGGGTTCGATCACGGACGACGACGGCAAGAGTAGTCTCGGCAGCCTCGCCGACGCGCAGTGCGCCATCGTGGCCGTTCTGGTCAATCTTGGGTGGGAATGGCTCGACCGGCAGCCGGAGAAGGCCAAACGGTGCGGAGAGATACTCCTCAAGCATCTGGCGGAGCCGCCGCCCCCGCGGGCACACATCTACGACGAAATCCCCTTCAACATGACATGGGAGAACTTCTGCGCGGAGGCGGCGCCGTATTTCCTAGCGAAGGACCCAGCGAGCCTGCAGTGGCGCAGGGTGGTGGCCGAGCTGGCGGCCCGGCCGCACCTGCAGACGCCGCGAGGCTTGTTCCGCCGGGCGGCCGAACTGCGGGCGAAACTGGGGACGCTCTTCCCGCAACTCTTCGACCTGCTGGTCTGGATCGCCGCGGCCCGGCATGTGGTGAACCTAGCCGAGGACGAGGGAAAGCCCGCGTTCGATTGGGAGAAGTGGTGGCCGGTCCAGCGGGAGCATTTCGTCGCGGGAACCGTGCCGGCGCCGCCGGAGGATTGGCAGGCAATCGATGTCGCGCCGGGCACGCCGGGACGCCACCGCGACGCGCGGTTCGGGCCGCAGGTCCAGATGAGCGTCATCTTGACCGCGCTTGAGGCGCTGGCCGTGGTCGGTCCCCCGAGCTCCGCGGCGGAGGCGGCGCGGTGGCACGACTGGAAGAAGCGGCTATTGGCGGCGATCGTCGCTACGCTGCCCATGCGATTGGGCAAGTCCGAGCAGCCGCTGTTGCCGTCGCAGGCGCACGTGGCGGCGATGTATCTGCTAGGCGCGCACTTGGCCGAGGTTAGCAAGCCCGCGGAGAGGCGTGCGTTTTGGGAGCCGCTCCTGTCGCGCGGGGAGCCGACGGCCCATTACATCAGGTATTTTCTGCACGGGTTTCTGTCCGCGGGGGCTCGACGCCCGTCGGAATCGTTCACTCGGGGCTGGCGTGAAATCCTGGACTGGGCCGGCGAGACCCCGGGTCGGAGCTTCGTCCCGAAGCCGCCCGTCCATGAAATCCGTGAACTGTGGCGGAACCTGCTCGGGCTCGACGGGACGATTGCCGGATCGGTCGGGGCGGCACCGCCCGCGCTCATCGGTGGGATGAAGGCCTACTACGAGCAGTGGGCTGAACACGACCTGCGCAACGGTGGCAGCGCAATCCGCCTCCTGAACTTCCTGCGCCTGCCCTCGGCGATCGAGCTCATACCAGACGGGATCCGCTGGCTCGAGAAGGCATTCGATATCCCGCCCAGGGAGCGGTGGGGCTTTCACGAGCTGGCGCCGGAGTTGTCTCATTTTCTCCAATGGGCGTGGACGAAGCACGAGAAGCAGATCCGCGTCCAACCGAAAGCCTTCGCGGCGTTCCGCCAGTTGCTCATGCGGCTGGCGGCCGAGCAGGACCAGCAGGCCATCACGCTACTCAGCGGGCTGACCGCGTCCTATTAAGCCCGATGAAGAAGAAACCGAAGATTCCCGGTCTGACCGTCGACCAGCAGTCCGTCATCAATACGACGGCGAATGGTTTCATGCAGGTATGGTTCGCCTCCGGCTGGAAGCTGCGGCCGATGGTCCCGGATTATCACGTCGACTGCCTGCTGGAGCGGACGGAAGGCGGTGAACTCACCGGCAAGATGGTCTATTTCCAACAGAAGGCGCATGTGGGCGTGAAGTTTAAGGACGGACTGGCCAGAGAAGGCATGGAGTTGAAGCATCTCCGTTACTATGCCGAGAAGGTTGAGTTCCCGGTGTTTTTGGTGCTGGTGGACACCGAAAAGACGAAGGCGTGGTATCCACCTCGGCCTAGCACGTGCTGGCTGAGCCATGAGCCTGAAGGCACCGACAAAGCAATCTGTTCATGCGTGCGATGCCCTGCGTCACAGCCAGCTCACGGGCACTCACACTTCCGCGGCAGTCCACTTTGACAACAGTAAGCAAACAACCATCCAACGGCTGCAGCCGGCGCAGCTTTGCGAGGCTTCGCGACGCGTAGTCGTCATCACGCATGCCCAAAATCTCGATCACCACAATACCTGCGCCCGGCACAACCACGAGCAGGTCGGGACGGGACTTGTGTTCGGACATAATTACCCGCAACTCCTTCAGTTTTGCGGCAATCGGTCCCCCGGCACCATGTCTTGAGAGTATCGCGTCAAGAAATTCAATCGATTCGGCAGCTGTCGGCTTAAGAACATAGAGTGGCCAATGGTCCCACGGGAGAGCCTTCAGGATTGCAGCAAGTGCAACACCCTCGATTTCCGAGTCCTTGGGAAGTTCAACGGAAGATCCGTCATTCAAGATTACCCAGACGACTGGGCGTATCCAGGCTCGAAGCACGTTCCCGGTGCCTGACGATTCACTTTTCGGGCGATCAAAAAGCGCGAGAATGCGGTAAGGCCCCGGCCGCGTGCCGCCATTGCGCAGCCTGAGAGGCCGCGCGGCAGAGCGCCAGCTATGGTGACGCATCGCGAACTCCGCCTCGATCCCTCCATCTGCGCGAAAGCACGTGATGCGAGCCAACCCAGGGTCAAACGGATCGGCCTTCATGGCGAGTCTCGCGCAGAAGAGGGTCTTCACCTCCATCCGCCCGTGCGCTAACACGGAATCGACGTTTCCGATAGTGCCGGAGACGGAGAGACGACGGAATTCCTCCTCAAACGTCTCGGGGTTCAACCCTGCTTGCTCCTGTTTCGCGCCAACCAGCGTGCTTGAAAACAACGCCGCCCGGTAGGCATAGCTTGCGCTTTGGGCAAAGCTCCAAGCCGTTGGAAACCGCGGACGAACTGGCTGGAATCCAACCGGCAGACGACGAGGCGGCCGTGGAACGAGATCCCTGAGCGCTCCGCGGCCCACTCCGAGTTTTTGTTTCATATAGATCGGCCTCCGATGGACGGGCATCTGGAGAAACGGACAAGTGGGGCCCCCGCTCGCGCGAAATCCGTTTCAGGTGAGATCGAGCAAGAAATGTTTGCAGTCATCCCACCCAAGATAGCGGCCTGCCGGGATACCCCTTTGGCCGGTGGGTTTTCCGGGCATTCGGCCAGCTCGAGTGATCCGCTCCTGCCCGCCCCCGGACCTGGACGCCTGTACTCTTGGAGCCAATTCGCCCCAACAGCGACGCTGGGCGGCATTGGCGGCCCCTCCTTCGCCCGCCCGCCGGATCTGCCGAGGCAAGTGAGCAGTGCTCCTGACCCACTCAGCAGAATCAACGCGTCCCTGACTGGGGCTCGCTGAATGGAGGGTGACCGAGTGGACGATTGCCCGGTACCACCCTGGCGGGGGTCAGCTCAGATCCCTTGACCCGGGGGTCGCGAGGCGCGCATTTGACGGCCTATCGGGCAGGGACTGGCCCGACAAGGCGGTCTCCGGCCGGCACCAATGGATACAAAACCACCATCGCGGTTCTGCTCATCTGCGGCTCGTCTGGGCCTTGACTCGCCGACCGCGCGATCATGCCCCCAAGGGTTGCCGGCTGCCTTCCCTGGGTCTCGCCTTTGGGCCTTTCAACCCCGTTCGAGGAGGTGCTTGGTGCCATCTTTTCGGGGGCAATCCGGCGGCGCCGGTGTGCCCGGTGGCCGGTCGGAAGTTCCGGCTTGAGACCCCAGTCGAGGCCGGAGGCGGCGCCCCTGCACGACCTTCCGGTCAGACCGCGGAGCCCATTCGGAAGGCTGTCCAGACCGACCTTTGGACGGTTCCGCAGTCCACGTTTTTCTCACCCTCCGACCCCGGCCAGACCCCCGTCCCAAGCCCCCCGCGAGCTGGCCGTTTCCCCTCTTTTGGCCGCCCCGCCCGGGCCGCAGACTGCCCTGCGGCCGACCGTATCGGGGAGGCGCGAGGGGCCCTGGCTGGCCCAGCCATTGGGGTCAACGACGGCCGGTGGAGGGTGATAGGCTGCCCCAACCTGGTAACTTCTCCGCCATGCACCCAGCCGCCCTAGCCCGCGCCCCGCCCTAGCCGGCGCCCAGCAATTCGACCTGTATGGTGTAGGTCGAGATGGCTGTATGGCGGCTCCAACCACATGACGGGGCCACAAAATCGTCCCACGCGGCGCCTGCGGCGGGTAGTGCGAGTGGTGCGAGAAGCTGGTTCGTGTTACTCTGCCTTGGGCAGTTCTGTGTGCACGGACGTGCCCAGCCCGAAAGCCGCGTGTCCCGATGGTGTGGACAAGGGGACACCCCCTCCTTGTCCGGCAGGCCGCTATCTTGGGTTGCATGGCCAGAAAGTACACCCGTGCCCGCAGCCGCCGGCAGCAGCGCCACTCCGCCAGCCGATCGGCCTCCCACAAATCCGACAAACGGGGGGGCGACGCACGCCAGGAGATCCTCTGGCTGGGCGTGCCCTCCGTCCCGAACCCGCTCACACCGCGCCGGGATTTCCAGGCGTTGGGCCTTGAGGGAAGCGAATTCCGCTTCGTTGATGGCGTTTGGGTGCGCTGCCACGACCCCGAGGAGTACGCCGACTGGCTCGAAGCCGAGGCGCGCCGGCGGAACTGGTTCCTCGACGAGGTCCTGCGGCAGGGCCGGCAGCTCCAAATGCGCCGGCCGGCCGCCACGCCGTTCGAAGTTTTGACGACAGACTGCGCTCCGTGGCTCAGCGACTGGATCCTTGCCCGACTGACCGAGAACGGCGACGTCTGCGCGAAACTGGCGGCAATCCGCGACGGCTGGCTTAAGGTGGTGCTTCCGGGCCTCCGCGCCAAGCGTTACCTCCTCGGCTTGAGCCTGCACTGCGACACCGATGACCTCCACTTCGACCTCGCGGTCAGCCGCCAAGACGGCAACGGGCGCAGGATCGGGCGGGCCGGGCTGCAGCTGGTCGGTCCCTGGTGCGTCGGAGTCGACCGGCAGATGCGGGCCGGCGCGAGCATTTCCAAGGCCAAGGCCGCCCAGTTCGCCCGGGCGCTCGCCAATTTCCAGCGCCGGTATAATGGCGGGACGCCATTCGACCTGTTCCTCTCGCGCGCGCTCGACGACGCGGCCGACGCGGCCCTCGGCTCCGAGCTGGCGCCGCTGCGCGAAAACTACGCCCGCCTCGTCCCGCTCCTCGAGGCGGAAAACCTCAAGGCGAAGCTCAGGGAGCTCGACCTGAAGAAGCAGGCCCTGCTGCAGGAACTCGCAGCCCAGAAGCAGCCCAAGCAGCTCCCCTCCTTGGAGGAAATCGCGGAAAGGCTCCTGGGCCAGAACGCAGATGACCAGCAGACCCCCCTCCCCGAGGGTCTCTAGTCGCCCTCCCTTCTGTTGACAATCCCCCCTCCGTGCAGACACCGCCACAATCCGCCTACGCGCTCGTCAAGGCCCGCCGCAACGGCCGCGGCGCCGACAAGCACGTCGCGCGGCTCTCACCCGGGCCCCACGCTGGGGTAGATCGGAACGGTGCCCCCTTCGAGGGCGAACCGGCGGTCGGCGTGGCAGAGATCGCCCAGCTATCCGGCCTTCCCGCGCACGTCGTTGAAGCTCTCACCAAGCAGCATCGAATCAGCTGCCTTCGCCTCCCGGGCATGGGCGATTTCTACTATTGGTCGCAGGTGCGCAGGGACCTAGAGGCGTTCCGGCTGAACGCCATCCACCCAGAGGAGATTCCTGCCGATTTCAGGTTCGCTGCGCCGCCAGCGGCCTAGGTTGCTGCTTCTTCGGCACGATCTTCCAGAACGCCTCGGCCTCCCCTTTCTCAACCAGGTCAAGGTACGATTCCCACAAGACATTCTCCGAGTTCCCAGCCTGCAATGCTGTCTCCGAGACGCTGCGGTACCGACCGACAAGCATCGAGCAATACGTGTGGCGCAAGACATCGTGACCGAGGTCAAACTGCCTTCTCGTCCGATATAGCAGCTTCCGGAAATTGACGCATATGATCGGATACTTGGCCAAAGGGTAAGCCTTCAACCAGCGTCTTAGGTTCGGCTGGATGACCGTGTGCCGCTTGCGTTTAGTTTTTGTCTTGTCCCGACCCAAGCGAATGTAGCCCTCCTCCCACCGAAGGTCTTCGGGCCGCAACTTCGAAATCTCGCCATCTTGCCAATCCGGCCTGATGCCAGCAAACAGGCACAGCGCAAAAAAGGGCACAAGACGTCCCTCGGCGAATCCCTCCAGAAATGCCATCAGTTTCGTGCACTTCTCGGCGGACAGAATCTCGACCTCGCGATGGGGTAGCTGGCTGCGCTTGAACACCCGGACCCGCTGGGCCGAGTTATCTTCAAGCCATCCGCGCTGCACGCAGAAGCCGAAGAAGGTCGTGAGGTATCCACGTCGATTGTTCCAAGACTTGTTGCTGTAGGCGGCCTGCCCCGCCTTGTCACGGGGAAAGGTCACTTGGAGATACTCTGCCAGATCGAGATGAGTGATGCCCGAAAGCGGTCGCTCACCACCAAAGTGCTTCTCGAACCGCTGCAGCTCGTGGCCGATGCTTTCAAACTGGCGTTCGCTCAAACTCCGGCTGTCCGCCTCCCGAACCCGGTCCTCCAAGTACTCCTTTAGCGCCTCGTGCAGCAAAATGGCCGAAACCGGGGCGCGGTAGTTCTCGGCATAGAAATCGATGGCTGAGGCGAGCGGTTGGTCGGGATGACGCTCGCGCAGGCGCCGCAGGCTGGAGGCAAGCGCCCGCGGGTCGTCGGCCCCGACCACGGGGCCCAGCGCTTCGAAGAAGCCCGCCGCATCGAAGAGGGACTTCCCGGGAAAGCGCTGGCGGAAGGAGGCGAACACCGCCTCGGCCTCCTGCACCTCGCGGTTGCTGAGATGCGTGCGCACCGGGACCTTGTTGGGCTCGCGGCCAAAGAGGATCGCGTCCTGGCTGTCGCGGAACTTCTCGGCCTCGGCCCGGGTGAGGAACTGGCGGCGGACCTGCCGCCCGTTCAGGGTCCCCGTCACCCGCCACGACACGTTGCCGCTGGGCAGGGCCCGCTCCGCTACCTTGAATCCCCGGGAGGCCATGCCGCAGTTGATAAAATTTTATCAGCCAACTCAAGGCTTATCTTCTTCGGGCGATTTGATATTCGCTACATGCTCAATATTAATTACTTCAGATACAATAATATAAGTGGAGGTGGCGGGAGTTGAACCCGCGTGCCCCGAGCCTTCACCCGCCGCATCTACCTGTGTAGCGCCTTTTTGATCTCACCGGCGCCACGCGAAAACGCGCGCTTGGCGCCGGCCAGCGGCCGGTTGAAGGTACGACCGGAGCGTCGTCCGCGGCCGCTCCGGCTATGCCTGCTGTCGTCGTTCCGTCCGGCCAGCAGGCGTCGCCGGCGGAACGTCACTGCCGTTTATTAAGCAGCGAGAGGCATCTCTTCGTAGTTGCCTATTATTTTTTTGAAGGCGGATTAACGAGGCCAACCTTCATCCTCGACAGGCAGCGACGCGTTCCAACCCGGGGTCGAATCCGGAACACCCCCATGCCCGCTGGCGCGGAAACTCCAAAGGTCCAAGTTCCAAACTCCAACGGAACCGACAGGGATTGATTGGGCGTGCCAATCAAAGAACGAACCCGACACCATGGCCGGCGCGGGACCCGAACGCAAGCCCCGGCTCGGCCGCATCGCCCCCCGCCAACATTATCATTTCCAGCCGTCGCATTCTTGATAGAAAGGACCTGCCTGCCGGGCCGAGACCACCGTTCAGGTTCCGGCCACCGATCATTTCCTCCATGTCCCGCCAAAAAAAAACCACTCCCTCCACCCCCCGCGTCATCGTGCGGGGAGTCCACCTTGAAATCACTGGTGCCCTGAAGACCATGGCCGAGGAGAAAGCCACCCGCCTGCTCCGCCATCAGGAGCACATCATCCGGGTGCGCCTCGACCTGGAACACGACAAAACGCGGGCCGCGCGCGCGGCCTTCGTCGTCAAAGGGCACATCGAGATCCGCGGGCCGGATCTGGTCGCCAGCGTCGCCAGCGACGACCTCGCCAAGTCGCTCGACGCCGTCGTCGACAAACTCGACCGCATGCTCCGCAAGCGGGCGACCGCCGCCATGGTGAAGCGCCAGCATCCCCACGGCGTGGAAATCCCCGCCAAGCTGCCCAAGGTGACCGGATTCCTGGACGGGTCAACGCCGCCTCTGCCGGAGACCTGATCGCCCGGCGCGAGCCGCGGCGCTACCCGCCCACCCAGGCGAGGCCGAAGTGCAGCCAGAGCGGGATTACCAGCAGTCCCAGCGCGGTGGTGCCGAAGATGATCTGGGCCGCGACGAGCGGCTGGCCGCCGTAGTGCCGCGCCAGCACGAGCGGCATCATCCCCGAGGGCATCGCCGCCTGCACCACCAGCACGCGCTTCAACTCCAGCGACACGGGCGCGAATTTCGCGAGCAGCAGGAACACGACCGGCAGCGCCGCCAGCCGCAGAAGAGCCGCCACCGGCGTCGTGCGCCGGTCGTAGAGCTGGCCCGGTTTTTCAAAGTAGGGCTCCAGCGTCACGCCGCACAACAGCAGGCCGAAGGGAATGGCGCATCCGCCCAGCAAATCGACCACCCGCAGCAGCACCGCCGGGAGGACGAGGCCGGAGAGGTTGAGCCCCAATGCGACCACCAGCGTGCAGATCGGCGGGTTGAGGACCTGGCGCCAGCCGTCCCGCGGCGACAGGCCCGACAACACGAGGAGCCCCACGCTCCACACCGCCAGTTCGCAGCCCATGTTCTGGACCAGCAGCACGCCCAGGGGCTCGCGGCCAAAGAGCGACTCCATGAGCGGAATCGGAATGAAGCCGTAGTTGTAGATGCCCACGGTGAATGCAAAGGTGCGCAACCCCGAACCCACGTGCAGGCCGAGGGCCCGCCCCGCGTAGTAGCCGACGGCAAATCCCAGCACGATCGTGCCGAAGCCCGCCAGCGGCGGCCAGAGGATGTTGGCCGGCTCCCGCAGCGCCGCGTTGCCCAACACGCTCTTGAGAATCAATGCCGGATAAAAGCAGTTCACATAGAGGCGGAGCATCCCCGTCTCGGCCTCGGCGGTCAGCCGGCACCCGCGCCGCAGCGCCGCGCCGAGGGCGAACAGCGCAAACACAGGCGTGACGATGGCCAACAATTGCCAGTAGCCGGGCATGGGAGGAGTCAGATGTCAGAGCCAGAAATTCCGCCGCAGGGCAACTCCGGTTGTGTTCCGGGCCCGGCCTGCCTTCACGGGGCCGCCATCGCCTGCCCCGCCAGCCAGCCGGTGGTCCAGGCTGACTGGAAATTGAACCCGCCGGTCAAGCCGTCGATGTCGAGCACCTCGCCCGCGAAATACAAACCCGGGCAGAGCCGGCTCTCCATCGTCCGGAAGTCGACGTCGCGCAGGCGCACGCCGCCGCAGGTGACGAATTCCTCCTTGAACGGGCTTTTCCCGGTGACGGCGAACTCTCCGTGGACCAACTGGCGCGCGAGCGCCTGCCCCGCGGTCTTCGTCACCGCCCCCCACGTCTTCGCCGGGGGGATTTCCGCCGCCGCCGCGAGCCGTTCCCAGAGCCGTTGCGGCAGTCCGAACGGATTCCACGTGGCCACCTGCTTGCGCGGGTGCTCCCGGCCACCGCCGGCGAGTTCGGCGACGACCTGCTCCGGCGTGCGGGGCGCCACCCAGTTCACCGCCAGCGTGAAGCGATAGGCGCGGTCGTGGAGCTCCCGCGCCCCCCAGGCTGAAAGCTTGAGGATCGCCGGCCCGCTCAGGCCATCGTGGGTGATCAGCAGCGCGCCGCGTTCCCGCAACGGCGTGGCGCGCACGCTCACGGCGGCGTCCGCCACGGCCACGCCCGGCAGGCCGGCGAGTCGCGGGTCGGCGACGTGGAACGTGAACAGCGACGGCACCGGCGGCACGATCTCATGGCCGAACTGGCGGGCGATTTCGAACCCGCCGCCCCCTTTGGCGCCGCCGGTGGCGAGCAGCAGCCGGTCACACGCGACGGTCTCGCCCGTCGTCAGATCGACCTCGAAACCCGGGCGCGCCGCCCGCACGCCGCACGCGGTGCGCACCACCACGTCCGCCGCCTCCGCGGCCCGCCGCAGACAGTCGACGATCGTGGCGGAACTGTCGGTCACGGGGAACATGCGGCCGTCCGGCTCGGTTTTCAGTTCGACACCGCGGGCGGCGAACCACGCCACGGTCTGGCGCGGGCCCCAGCGGTGAAACGGGCCGAGCAGCTCCCGGCCGCCGCGCGGATAACGCCGCACCAGGTCGTCCGGCTCGAAGCAGGCGTGCGTGACGTTGCAGCGGCCGCCCCCGGAAATCCGCACCTTGGCCAGGAGATGCGCCGTGGTTTCGCAGATCGTGATGCGGGCCGCCGGATTCCGTTCCGCGCCGGCGAGCGCGGCGAAGAAGCCCGCCGCACCGCCGCCGGCGATCAGGATCCGGTTCTGCTTCATGCCGGCGGCCAACCTGCGCGGACGCCCGGCGGTTGTCGAAAATTAAACCGCCGCGGGCCGGAAGGCGCCGCGGCGGGTCTTGAGGACTCGGGGAGGAGGCTCCCCGAAAGTTTTCCGAGCTCAGGTGTTTCCGTCAGCGGGAGGAGCGCGGTTGGTCGGGGGAGGCGGGGGCGGAGGAGATTCATCACCAGGGCCGTCCCCCCGCGGACCCCGGCCCGGCCGCGGCATGGCGTCCAGCTTCTGTTGCTGTTCGGGCGTCAGCAGCACGCGGATCTGGGCTCTCGCGTCCTTCCGGAGCTCCTCCATTTTCGCCCGCCGGTCGTCGGGCGAGAGCGCCGCATCGTCCATGATCGCCTGCCGTTTCTCGGCCTGCGCCTTGAAGATCGCGCCCACCTTGACCGACTGGTCATCGGTCAGGCTGAGCTGTTCCTTCATGCGCTGCAGCATCTGCGCGGGGTCCATGCGCCAGTTGCGCCGTTCCGGGCGCGCGGGCTGGGCCGCGGCGTTGGCGCCGCCAGGCGGGGGCGGAGGGGCTTCGTCCGCCGCTTGCATGACGGGCAGGGCGGCGACCGATAACCCGGCCGCGACGAGAATGATTCTGAAAAAAGTTTTCATGGGATCCGGGTTGAATGGCCCGGCGGTCGGAGGCGAAAACCGGATCCTGGCCCATGACGCCGGCCGCCACCGGCGGTTACAGGCCCGCGGCGCCGTCCGCCCCGGTACAATCTTCCCCGCCGTTTCCTCCCGCTGGAGAATTTACATCCGCCCGGAAACTTTCCACTGTCGCGCGGCATGATCGAAGTCAACGGCCTCACCAAATACTACGGCGATTTCCCGGCGGTGCGGAACCTGTCCTTTGCCGTCCAGCCCGGCGAGGTGATGGGGCTGGTCGGGCCGAACGGCGCCGGCAAGACCACCACCCTGCGCTGTTGCACCGGCGTCATCCCGCCCACCCAGGGCACCGTGCGCATCAATGGCGCGGACCTGGCCGCCGAACCCGTCGCCGCCAAACGCCAGCTCGCGTTCTTTCCCGACGAGCCGCGCCTTTTTGAATATCTCACCGTGTGGCAGCACCTCGTCTTCATCGCCCGGTTGTACGACGTGGCGGACTACGCGGCCCGGGCGCAGCCCCTGCTCGCCGAGCTGGAGATGGCGGACAAGCGCGACCTGCTGCCCGGCGAACTGTCACGCGGCATGAAGCAGAAGCTCGCCATCGCCTGCGGCCTGCTGCACGCGCCGCGGGTCATCTTCTTCGACGAACCGCTCACCGGCCTGGATCCCGCCGGCATCCGTCGCATGAAACAGACCATGCACCGGCTCGCCCGCGAGGGCGCGGCCGTCATCCTCAGCTCGCATCTGCTCAGCATGCTCGAGGAGGTCTGCACGCACGTGCTCATCCTCAAGCAGGGCGAGAAGATCGCCGCCGGTTCGCTCGCCGAGGTCCGCCAGCGGTTCGCCGAGCAGCCGGACGCCAGCCTGGAGGATGTGTTTTTCAAGGCCACCGGCGACGACGCGCCGCCCGCCGCGCCGCCCGTGCTGCCATGACCGGCGCCCTCGTCTACCTCCAGCTCACCTCGCTCCGCAACGCGGCGCGCCAGCGCTGGGCGCGGTTGCGGCAACCCCGCTACCTCATCGGGCTGATCGTCGGCCTGGCTTACTTCTACCTGATGTTTTTCCGCCGCCCCGCCTATCGCGCCGTCAACGCCCGCGAGTTCGACGCGTCGCCGGGGCAGGTGGCCCTGCTGGCCGGCCTGGGCATGCTCCTGCTGTTCATGGCCGGGCGCATCGCCTACGCGTGGATCTTTTCGGCCGAGCGCCCCGCGCTCGCCTTCACCGAGGCGGAAGTGTCGTTTCTTTTTCCCGCGCCGATTTCCCGCCGCACGCTCTTGCATTTCAAGCTGCTGAAGTCGCAGCTCCGCATTCTGCTCTCCGCCGTGCTGATCGGCCTGTTTTCGAACCGTTTCGGCCAGCTCGGCGGCAGCACCTGGATCCACGCGATCGGCTGGTGGATTCTGCTGTCCACGCTCGAGCTGCACGGCATCGGCGCCTCGTTCACGCGGGAGCGCCTGCTGGACCTCGGTCTGAACCCCGCCCGCCGCCGGATCCTGTTTGGCGGCGCGGCCGCGCTGCTCGCCGCCGGCGCGTGGTGGTGGATCCGCGGCCACGTGCCCGCCCCTGGCGCCGCCGACCTGAGCGACACGGCGGCCATCATCAGCTACCTGGAGGGAGTCGCCGCCATCCCGCCGCTGCCGTGGATGCTCGCCCCGTTGCGCTGGCTGCTGGGCCCGTTCTTCGCCGCCGATGCCGCCACGCTGGCGAAGTCCCTCGGTCCGGCGCTGCTCCTGTTGGGGGCGCACTATGTGTGGGTGGTCCGCTCCCAGGTTTCCTTCGAGGAGGCCTCGATCGACCTGGCCCGGCGGCGCGCCGAGCGTCTCGCGGCTGTCCGCGCGGGAGGCGGCTGGCGGAGTTTGCGCCGGCCCGCCCGCCGGCGCCGCGAACCTTTCACCCTCCGGCCGCACGGCCCGGCGCCGCTCGCGTTTCTCTGGCGCAACCTCATCTCCGCCGGCCCCTGGTTCTATCCGCGCAACTGGCTGCTGCTGTCCGCCGCCCTCCTGGGTGCGATGCTGTGGCTGGCCGCCAGTCCGTCGCACCGGCCGTGGCTGCAGTTTGTGCAGGTGGCCGCGCTGCCAGTCGGCTTCTGGGTGCTGTTCGCGGTGCCGATGCTCCTGCGCCGCCAGGTGCAGCTGCTGCTCGAACGGCTCGACGTGATCAAGACGCATCCGCTGCGCGGCTGGCAGGTGCTGCTCGGCGAAATGCTCGCGCCGATCGTGTTGATCACCGCGATCGAGTGGCTCCTGCTCGCGCTGCTGGCCGTGGCCGTCGGCGCCCTCGGCCGTCACCTCGCCTCCACCGCCCTGCTCACCGGCCTCGGGGGCGTGGGCATCGGCCTGCTGGTGCCGCCGGTGGCCGGGCTGATGGTCAGCATCCCGTTTGCCGCGACCCTCTATTTCCCGGGCTGGATGTCCGCCGTGAATCAACCCCGCGGCATGGATGTCATGGGGCAGCGGCTGATTTTCGCCGGCGCCTACCTGCTCGCACTGCTGGTCGCGCTGCTCCCCGCCGTGCTGACCGCGGCCGTGCCGTACTTCGCCGTCCGGTGGCTCGTCGGCGATTGGCGCCTCGCGCTGTTGGCCGGCGCCATCGCCGCCAGCCTCGTCCTGGCCGGCGAACTGGCGGCCGTGATCTGGTTCCTCGGTCGGCGCTACGAACAGTTCGACCTCTCCACGGAACTGCCCCAAGGATGACGCCCGCCCGGTCCGGCTCCGTCCCCCCGGCCGGCGCCCGCATGAAATCCCGCCGACTCGCCGCCCTCGCCGAGGAAGTCGTCGCCGCCACCCAGCGGCGGCTCCCGGCCGCCGTGCGCGAGCCGGCCTGCCAGGTGCCGGTGTGCTTCGAGGCCCACCCCAACGCCGATATCGTCGCCGAGGGCTTGGAGCCCGACATCCTCGGCCTCTTTGTCGGCCCCGCGCACGACGACGATCCGGGCGCCCCCCAGCCGCTCCCCCCGCAGATCCTGCTCTTCCTCGACAACCTCTGGGATTACGCCGAGGGCGACGAGCAGGTCTACCGTGAGGAGGTGCGCATCACCTACCTGCACGAACTGGGCCACTACCTCGGCTGGGACGAGTCCGCCCTCGAAGACCGGGGTCTGGACTGACCGGTTGTCCCGGCGCCCGGCCCGCCGGGGGGCTCCGGGGCCGATATTTTGCTGTCTTGCCGTGGGTTACTCTGCTCTTTTCATTGCTCGCCGTCCGTGGCATAGAGGATTTGCCAAACTGATCCCACATCCGGAACTTCCTCGTCCGCCGCGCATCCATTCTCCCATGAAAAGACTCCTGCTGCTCGCCGTTGTGTTCTCGCTGGCCTCCGCCGCCGGCGCCGCTGACTACAAGCGCGCCGATTACGTGGCCCGCCTCCAAACCTGCGAGGCGATTCTCCAAGAAACCATGCTGTACCCGGCCAGTGCCATTCCGGCGGACGTGCTGCGGCGCGCCAAGGGCCTCGTCGTCGTCAACCAGGTGCAGGTGGGCTTTCTCCTCGGGGTGAAGGACGGCTGGGGCGTCGCCATGGTCAGGAAACCCAACGGCCAATGGAGCCTGCCGGTGTTCATCAAGGCCGGCGAACTCAGCTTCGGGCTGCAGGCGGGCGGCAAGACCATCGAGACCATCTACGTGCTGATGGATGACTCCACCGCGCGCCTGCTGTTCAAGACGCGCTTCAAGTTCGGCGTGGACGCCAAGGCGGTGGCGGGCCCGCATGCGGCCGCGGCCGAGCGCTCCACGCCGGTGTTCGACGCCCCGGTGCTGGTCTACACCAATGTCAACGGCTTCTACGCCGGCGCGACCATCAAGACCGGCTCCATGGCGCCCCTCGCCGAGGCCACGCAGCAGTTCTACCAGACGCACTACGGCATCCCGGAGATCCTGTTCAGCGACTGGGTGCCGGCGCAGCCCGAGGCGCAGGAGCTCATCAACTACGTGCAGCGGATCTGCCCGTAAGCCGCGGCCGCGGGACTTCTTTTTCCGGTCCCGGGCGTTGGCGCCCGGGACCGTGGTGGCTCACCCGCGCCAGGCGCGGAGATAACGAATCAGCGCGGTCAGCGCCGCATCCGTCACCGCCCGCTGCATCGCGCTGCGCGTGGCGCCGCGCCGCGTCACACGGCCCTGGCGCACCACCCGCGGGTGTCGGCCGCGGCGGCGGGCCAACGCCCAGAACGCGAGCGGGTGTGCGACACCGCGGGCCGGCGCCGGCTCGGCGTAGCCGGTCGTGGCCAGCGCCAGATCGCTGCCAAAGAAAGCGACGGCGCCGCGCGCCATTTGCGCCGCGATCTCCGGGGCCACCGCGTTGACCCGCTCGGCCCGTGCCCGGTCCACGCCGAGGTGCCGCACCTTCTGCGCGATCGTGTAGGCGGTGAGCCCGCCGATGAAGAACTCCGACGCGCCGGAGATGGCGCCGATGGCCGCCTGCATCCGGCCGCAGGTGATGCTCTCGGCCACGGCCAGCGTCAGCCGCGGCTCGCGCAACATGAGTTTCTTGAGTTCGTTCACAGGAATTGCCCGTGCCGGTTCCCGGAGGCCGACGCCGGCGGCTTCAGTCGATCTCGATTCCCACGGGGCAGTGGTCGCTGCCCGTGATCTCCGGCGAGATCCACGCGCGCTTCAGCCGCGGCCGCAGCGCCGCCGAAATGACGAAGTAATCGACGCGCCACCCGATGTTGCGCGCCCGGCAGTCGGACATCTGGCTCCACCAGGTGTAGTGTCCGCCGCCCTTTTCGAACTCGCGGAAGGTGTCGAGAAAACCCGCCGCGAGCAGCCGGCCGAAACTCGCCCGCTCCTCGTCGGTGAACCCGGCGTTGCGGCGGTTGGTCCGGGGGTTGGCCAGGTCGATCTCGGCGTGGGCCACGTTGAGGTCGCCGCAGAACACCACCGGCTTCTTTTTCTCCAGCTTCTTGAGGTACTTGAGGAACGCCGGATCCCAGTCCTGCACGCGGTAGCCGAGCCGGGCCAGGCCGCGCTGCGAATTGGGCGTGTAGGCCGCCACCAGCCACCAGTCGGGAAACTCGGCCGTGATCACCCGGCCCTCGGCGTCGGGCGCGGACGCGCCGATGCCGAACGTGACCTTAAGCGGCTGCCGGCGGAGAAACATCGCCGTCCCGGCATAACCCCGCTTCTCGGCGGGATGCCACACCGGCGCGTAGCTGAGCGGCCAGCGCACGTCCTGCACGTCGCCGGGGTGGCATTTGATCTCCTGCAGGCAGAAGACGTCGGCCTTCGCCGCCTCCATCGCCTCCCGCAAGCCCTTCCGCAACACCGACCGGAGGCCGTTGACGTTCCACGAGATGAGTTTCATGCGCCCCGTACTCATCGCCGTTCTGCGTCATAGATTCAACCTTGAGTTTGCCTTGGCGCGGGAAATCCGTGTGGTGGACGCGCACATGTCCGTCTTTCACCCCCTGCCGCTGGGGCGCCGCATTCCCGACCGCCCGCATGCCGTCTCGTGCAGCCTGCCCACGATGCGCGACCTGATCGGGTATGAGGAGAAGGATCCCGCCGTCGTGCGGCACATCACCCTGGGTTACCCGCGGTTCGTGCTGCATCCCTGCCTGCGCGAGCTCGCCGAATTTCTGGTGCGCCGGCACGGCCTCACCGGCCGGACGCTGTGGCTCACGGCGTCGGACCGCAGCGCCGCCGCCCTCGCCGCGCATCTGGCGGGCACCGCGGCCGGCCGCGACGCCGGGCTCGCGCCGTTCGCCGCCCCTTCGACAAGCTCAGGGCCGGCGGACCTGCATGGCGTGGTCCATTCGGAAAACCCCGATCTCTTCCTCGCGGCCAAGACCTTTCTGCAGAACACGGGAATGTTTCTGGGCTCGCGCGCGGCGGAGGATGCGCTGGTGCGGCTGGGCGCGCGGCCCGGCGCCGCGCCGGAGGTCCTGTTCGCCGGCGACGCCCGGGCCGAGATCAAGCGCGTGCTGCGCCGCGCCCTGCCCGCGGCCGGCGACGCCGATCTGTTTCCGGCCGGCACCGGCATGAACGCGATCTACGCCGCCTTCCGGGCGATCAGCGAGCTGCAGGCCGGCCGGGGCCGCACCGTCTGGGTCCAGCTCGGCTGGCTCTACCGCGACACGATCTCCCTGCTGCAGCGGTTCACCCCCGACCCGGCGCGCGACTACGTCCACCTGCCCGACGTGTTCGACCTCGGCGCGCTCGAGCGCCTGTGCGCGGAGCGCGGCCACCGCCTCGCCGGCATTTTCGCCGAGACCCCGACCAATCCCCTCATCCAGACGCCCGACGTGCCCGCCCTCGCCGCGCTGGCGCGCCGCCACGGCGCGAAGCTGGTGCTCGATCCGAGCATCGCCTCGCTCTTCAGCGTCGACGTCCTGGCTCACGCCGACGTGCTGGTGGACAGTCTGACGAAGTTTGCCGCCAGCGACGGCGACGTCATCGCCGGCCTCGTCGCGGTCAATCCCGCCGCGCCGGACGCCGCCGTGCTCCGGCGGAGCCTCGCGCAGGCACTCGAGCCGGTCTATCCGCGCGATCTGGCCCGGCTGGCCGCCCAGATCGGCGACTACGAACCGCTCATGGCGCAGCTCAACGCCGCCACGCCGCGGATCGCCGCCTTCCTCGAAGCCCACCCGAAGGTCAAGCGGGTCTACTGGCCGCTCTCGCCCGAATCGCGGGCCAACTACCGGCGGATCGCGCGCGCGCCCGATGCGGTCGGCGGCATGCTCAGCTTCACCCTGAACGCGCCGCTGGCGCCGTTCTACGACGCGGTGCGCCTGCCGAAGGGGCCGAGCTTCGGCATGAAGAATACCCTCCTCTCCCCGTTCATCTACATCGCCCACTACGATCTGGTGAAGAGCGCCGCGGGCCGGGCCGAGCTGGCCGCCAGCGGCATCGACCCCGAGTTGCTCCGGCTCTCGGTCGGCGGCGAGCCGGTCGACGACATCATCGCAACGCTGGCCGAGGCGCTGGCGAAGTAGAACCACGCCGGATCGCACGGATGGGCACGAAGTGTCGGACTTCATGCCATTCCGATCGCAGCGCAGCACCCATCGAGGCCTCGTCGCCTGCCTCGTCCATGTCCGGCTGGACGCTTCCCTTTATTCAGCATGACAGCACCAGACCTGATCCGTGAGATCCGTGTAATCTGTGGTCAAAAACCTTCCTCGCTTGCCGCCTCACGTTTAGGATGGCGCCCGGCGACGGAAAAAGCACGGCGGCGTGGCCCAAAGTGATGGTTAACCAGCGGACCCCGAGCGGCTTCCCGCGCGGGTTGACGCCGTCAGATCACCGGCCGCTGTCGGGTAACACCCCATACTTCCCGTGCGGACCCGGGTGTAACCTCAGCGGGGGTGAAACCATGGCCTACATGGTTTCACCCCCGTTCTAGAGTGGACACAGACGGTCCATCGCAAAGGCCCGCCGCGTCCCCTGCCGGGAACACTGCCTGTTTTCAACAGAGCAGCCATCGTCCAACCCTTGGGCCCAACCAGAAAGATCAATGAAATTACACAGACTCGTCGCCCTTTCCATTATCGCGACTTCCTCGGTCACCTTGTTCGCTTCGTCGGAGACCGACCGCAAGATCGAGGATGCCGCCAAGGCGTCCTACAACTACCGCACCGTGCTCGAAAACCACGTGACCGTGAAGGCGAACGACAGCGTCGTTACGCTCACCGGCACCGTGGGCGACCGGGATCTCAAAACCCTCGCCGAGGACACCGTGAGCAATCTGCCGGGCGTCAGTCGCGTCGATAACCAGATCGTCCTGGATCCGGCACTGGCCGAGCATTCCGACGGGTGGATCGCCATCAAGCTCCGCACCCAGTTGCTCGTGAGGGCCAATGTCAGCGCCGCCAATACCACGGTCCGCGTGAAAGACGGCGTCGTCACCCTTACCGGCACGGCCGACAACCTGGCGCAAAAAGAACTTACGGGGGAATACGCCAAGGACATTGATTGGGTGAAGTCAGTGAAGAACGACATCGTCGTTAATGCCTCGCCTTCCACGGCCCAGACCGTGGGCGAGACGATTGATGACACCTCGATCACCACGCAGGTGAAATACGCGCTCTTCTCCCACCGCTCGACCAGCGCGCTCAAGACCAACGTCACCACCACGGACGGCGTGGTCGTCGTCTCGGGCGTGGCCGGCTCCGATGCCGAAAAATCCCTCGTCACCAAGCTTGCCGAGAGCATTCGCGGCGTCAAATCCGTGACCAACGACATGACGGTCAAGGCGCCGGTGGCCCCGTGACCTCCAACAACTAAAGTCCCCGGCTCCCTCCTCCCTCCGCCCGATTCCCTCGGGCCGGGGGAAACGAGCCCCATGACCCTCTGCCGCCATGAATGGCCCGCTCTCCGGTTGGCGAAGTCATCGAGCCGCGTTGCCCCATTTCGACCCTCTCCCGTCCCGCGATGGTGCACTGTGCATCGTCGTCCGGGCGGACACGCAAAAGGCATCATGAACAAAATCATCTCCCTCGCCCTGCTCGCCGGGGGCATCGTGCTGATCATTTACGGGATCAGCGCTTCGGACTCCCTCAGCTCGTCCTTCTCCCGTTTTTTCACCGGTTCACCCACCGACAAGACCATGTGGCTGTTAATCGGCGGCATCGTCGCGGCCGTCGTGGGGCTGGGCGGCCTGGTGTGGCGCGGATCAAAGTCGGATTGACCGGGCCAGGCCCATGCTCAACTACGCCATCACCTTCCTCATCATCGCCCTCATCGCGGCCGTGCTGGGCTTCGGCGTCATCGCCGGCACGGCGGCCTGGATCGCCAAGGTTTTCTTCATCGTTTTCCTCGTGCTCTTTTTGGTTTCATTGCTGCGTCCCCGGAAAGCCTGATCCGGCGGATGACGCGGGCTGGAAACCTTCCCCTCGACCTTTTCCCCCTGCCGGCCGCCAACGGCGTCTGGCGGGGACGAGCCGGTCGGCGACATCATTGCCACCCTGGCCGGAGGCGCGGGAAGTGTGAGGCCGGGCGCGGTGGTTTGCGTTTTGGATTTTGGGTCGTAGGAAGGCCGCGGGCGGGCGATAATCTGAAATCGCATGCCAGCACGCTTCCTCCAGCATCAGGTCCGACCCATGCCCGCTTCCTGCTCCCTCGAACTCAAGGTCATCCCCCATGCGCCGCGGGATGAGGTCGCCGGCTGGATGGGCGCCGCGCTCAAGGTCAAAATTCACGCGCCCGCCCTCGACGGCCGCGCCAACGACGCGCTGGCGCAATTCCTGGCGGCACGGCTCAGCCTCCCGCGCCGTGCCGTCACGCTCGTGCACGGCGACAAGTCGCGGCACAAGGTGGTGCGGATCGACGGCCTGACCCGGGACGAGGCCACGCGCCGCCTCGGCGCCTGAATCATTTGACCTCGAATCACACGGATGGAAGCGGGCTCCGATCCGGTTTGATCCGGGTGGTCCGTGATCGAAAACAATTCCGGGATTTCGGGTTTATTCGCGGCGATTCGTGATTATGTCTTCACCCATGCGCAGTTTTCTTGTTCTCCTCCTTTTCGGGGTCGTCCTGCTGACCCTCGCGCTCGTGGTGCGGTCCGGGCTGCTCGCCCGCAAGAATCCCGGCGAGCCCATGAACAAGTACATGCGCGAGACGATGGACACGCCGCAGACTCCGCAACTTAGCACCGAGGAGGCCGTCGCCATCGACCGGCAGTTCGCCACCGCCGTGGTCCTTCCGTCGGGCCTGCGCTACGTCATCCGCGGGCCGGGCACGGGCGACGCGAAGCCGCGGCGCGGCCAGGAGGTCACCGTCCAGTACGAGGGCCGCCTGCTGCTCGGCGGCCGGAAATTCGACAGTAGCTACGACCGCGGGCAGCCGTTCGCCTTCCAGGTGGGCGTCGGCCAGGTGATCGTGGGCTGGGACGCGACCCTGCTCGACATGAAGAAGGGCGAGAAGCGCACGGTGATCATTCCGTGGTGGCTCGCCTACGGCGCGGCGGGCCGGCCGCCGGTGATCCCGGCGAAGGCCTCGCTCGTGTTCGACATCGAGCTGCTCGATTTCCGATGAAAGGAAGGGCGCAGCGAGACTGCGCCCTTACGCCACACAGATTCGCTCGTCGAGGCGCGCGATTCAATGCCTTGTGTAGGAGCCTGCTTGCAGGCGACCATTCGTCGCCATCCTCCTTCGCGAAGACGGTAGAGGATCGGTCGCGAGCATTCTGCTGGCCAGCAGAACGCTCCTACAATTGGCTGGCCCAGCCAGAGGGCTCTCAGTTGACCGCGATCTTCCGCGGCTTGATGGCCTCGGCCTTCGGCAGCGAGACGCGCAGCACGCCATCGGCCAACTCGGCGTGAATCTTGGTCACGTCGATCGTGTTGTCGTGCGCCAGCGCCAACTCGAACGGCGCATCCGCCGATTCGCGGTAGACCGTGGTCCAGCCCGCGGGCGCCTTCCAGGGGCGGCGGCCGCGAACGGTGATCAGGCCCTCCTCGGCGGTGAGCTCAAGCCCGTCCTTGGACACCCCCGGCAGATACACCGTGAGCCCCCAGGCCTCCGGTGTCTCCTTGACCTCATACTGGGGCTTCAGCGTGGGCTCCGCGTTTTCGTGCGCCGCGGGCCTGCGGGTGAACGTCGAAACCAGATTCTGCAAGCGTGACATGATAAAACTCCGGTTGTGAGTTAAGGGTTTTGAATTCGGGGCCGACGGATCAGACCTCATTTGACCTCGACCGTGATCTTCCTGGGCTTGGCCTCCTCCCGCTTGGGCAGGGTGACGGTGAGGACGCCGTTCTCGTACG
>CAZAFS010000012.1:0-23992 GCA_964484165.1 uncultured Opitutaceae bacterium
CGCTGAGGCTCGAATGGAACACCCTGCGCCAGCCCTCGCTTGACCGGATGAGCCTCACCGAGCGACCGGGCTGGCTGACGCTGCATCCGAATCACTGCCTGCTAGACAGCATCGAGGCGCCTGCGGCTGTCTTCCAGCGGATCGGGTATCACGCATTTTTCGCGGAAACACGTCTCTTCTATCGGCCAACGGGGATTCAACAATGGGCGGGTTTAGCCTGCTACTACGACACGCGACACTGGTATTTCCTGTACCGGGGCTTCTCGAGCGTAGATGGCCCAGTCATCGGCGTCTGCGGGAAGGGAGTCGGAGGCTCCCAGCGGATGGAGGACCTCGGCCAAATTCCTATTGAAGATGCAGACGAGGTCGAACTTAAGGTCGAATGTGATCACAGATTCCTCAGGTTCTACTTTCGGTTCGAGCGTCACAGCGAATGGCGACTCATTGGAGGCTCGGAGGATGCGCTTATCCTTAGCGACGAGTATGTCGAGAAGCTGGATCCGGTCCCAAATTTCGGCTTCACTGGCGCCTTCGTCGGCTTGGCAGCTTGGGACATGACAAATGCCGGCTCGAAGCCTTCCTTCGATTTCTTCAAGTATCGTGGCATGGACTAAGGGCGACCCCGCCACTCTGAAAGTCACTCACGGCTTGGAGACGATCCACACCATGTCCAATTACCCGCCCCGAATCTGCTCCCCCAATAAAAGGCCACCGCCAGCCAGCCTCGACGTCAGCGACTACGACATCCAATAGTGGGGTCGTCCGCAGGCATGACCGGCTGGGGTCCATCGTGGGCGCCAGGGTGGTTCCCTCCGGCCCTTTAAGTCTTGTTGCTGCCTGACAGGCCCAATTTGGCGCGACCTTCGAACAATTATCCTGGGAACAACAGGAGACCTTTGCGCTCAACTCCACAATGCTTCTTTCTGGGGGTCTGGTATCCTGATTAGCATGAATTCCCCATGTTTTCCATGACTCCTCGTGAACGTTACGTCATCCGCCTCACCGCAGACGACAACGTCATCGAGACGGGGCCGTTGCCAACCGCGTTGTGAACGTCAGGACGATCCAGCTCTTGACGCCCGACCGGCCGCATGATCTCAGCGTAGCGGACGCTGACGCGATTCTGCCGTTGTCCGAGTTGCTCGCGCGCCGGGGTTTCCCACTGAATACACGCTGCGGCGGGCGCGGCCTATGCGCAGGCTGCGAGGTGGAGGTGCGCGCGGGCGCGTTGCGGAGCCTGAGCGAGGACACGCCGTCGCCGACCGGAGCCTCGGGGCGCGTCAAGGCCTGTCAAGCGCGCCTGGGCGCCGGACCGGTCACGCTGGGAATCCCGGCGCGATCGCTGCAGAACCACGAGCCGGCGGTGGTCTCGGAGTTTCGCATCAATGTCCCGTGGGCGCGCGACCCGTTGGTCCCGGCGGCCCGGGTGGGCGCGGCGGTGGACGTCGGCACGACCACTGTCGCGCTGATACTGTGCGACCTCACGACGGGCAAGGTGCTGGCGGAGGCGTCGGCCTTCAACGCCCAGATCCGGTTCGGCGAAGACGTGCTCACACGCATCCAGCTCTGTAGCATCGATCCCAGCGCCGTGCTGCGCCTGCAGCAGACGGTGGTGGATGAAACGATCAATCCCCTGCTCGCGGAGGCGTGCGACCGGGCCGGGCTCGCCCCGGCTGACGTCGGGGCGATGACAGTGGCGGCCAATACGACCATGCTGCACCTGCTTGCGGGCGTCGACCCGACGCCGATGGGCGTGCATCCGTTCCGGGCGACATTTCTCGAGCACCGCCAATATGCGCCGCGCGAACTCGGCCTGCGCTTCGGTGGCGATACGGCGGAGGTTCACCTCTTGCCAAGTCCGGCCGCGTATGTCGGCGCCGACCTGGCCGCGGGCATGGTCGCCACTGGGCTGCTCTACGACGACGGACCGGCGCTGCTGGTGGATGTCGGCACCAACGGCGAAATCATCGCCAAGGTGGGCGACCGGCTAATCGGCGCTGCCACCGCTGCTGGACCCGCGTTCGAGGGCGCCGGACTGACCAGCGGCATCCGCGCCGTGCAGGGCGCAATCGAGCGCGTGCAGGTGCAAGCGCACCCTTTTGCGGCCGAGGTGGGGATCATTGGCGGCGCTGCCGTGCCGCTGGGCATCTGCGGTTCGGCCTACATTGACTTCTTGTGGGAGGCACGACGTACGGGAATCCTGCAGACGACGGGACGTTTCACCGACGCCTTCTGTGCGCGCGCCGGCGACAATGTTCAACGCGACACCTACGGACGCAAACTGCGGCTGCATCCCCGGGGCGCGTCCGGCCCCATCTGGATTTCGGAGGTGGACGTCGCGCGGCTGCTGCAGGCCAAGGCCGCGATCGCGGCGGGGATGGTGACGCTGCTCAGTCTGCTCGGCGTGGCGCCGCGTGACGTGAAGACGCTTTACCTGGCGGGCGGGTTCGGCCTGCATCTGTCGTTGGAACACGCCATCGGCTGCGGCCTGCTGCCGGGGTTGGCAGTGAACCAGATTCAAATGGTGGGCAATACCTCGCTCGGCGGCGCGTTCCTGGCTTTGCAGGACCGCGGCCTGTTGGACGAGATGATCGCCGCCAGCACGACAATGGAGGCGATTGAACTCAACCTGCAGCCGGGATTCGAAAACGCCTACATTGATAACCTCGCCCTGCCCTAAGATGAAGCCAGCGCAGCGAGATCGGTCCGACGTCTTCCCCGGCCTGCTGGAGGCCGCAGCCTTCGACGTCCTGGCGGCCGAGCACCGACGGCTCACGCGTTTCCCACTGGCAGCGGTCGATGTCGACGGCCACTTTCTGCGCGGCGGCACGGGCGTTGCGAATTGCGCGCGGAACGAGATTTGCCGGCCCTTCCGTCTCCAAGCTGTGACCGAAGCCCTGCGCTGGGGCGAAGCCTGCGTCACGTGCTGCGGTTGCGGCCGCGCGCTCTGGGCCGTGCCGGTGATGCGCAACCAGCGTCTGTGCGGGGGTCTCGTCGTGGCCGGCGTGGTGCTGGCACGCCCCAGCCGGGCAGGCAGCCTTGACCGGCGGATTCTCGGCGCATGCCGGTGCCTACTCGACCTCGCGACCAAGCACGATCTCACCAACGCGGCACTGTTGGCCGCCGGCCGTCAGTCGGCCCAGCGCGAACGCGACAAGGCCGAGGCGCTCCACGCGCTAAAGGATCAGCTACACGACGATATCCGGAGCGTTTACCTGCATGAGGAACCGGCGCTTTTGGCCGCCATCCGTCGCGGCGAGCGCACTGAGGCCCGCCGCATCATCAACGGCGTGCTCGTCACCATCTACTCCGTCGGCGAGAGGGACACCAACTTGCTGAAGAGCCTCGCGCTCGAACTGGTGGTCATGATGACGCGCGCAGCCGTTCAAGCTGGGGGCGATCCGGCAAAAATCCTCGGCTTCAACTACCAGTCGCTCACCTCGCTGGCCGGCATCGCCGATCAGGAGGCGCTTTCGACCTGGTTGTGTGACATGTTGGAGCAACTTATCGACTCCATCAAAGCCAGCACCCGGCATCCCAACTCGGTCCAGCTGGCGCGCGCCCTTGAATTCATGGAGGAGCATCTGGCGGAAGATCTCAATCGCGGGAAAGTGGCGCGGGCCGCCGGTCTCTCCCCCAGCCACTTTTCCCACCTCATGCGGGCCAAGACGCCGTGGTCATTTACCGAACTGCTCGCCCGGCTCCGCGTGGACCGGGCCTGCCATCTGCTGGTTCAAACCGACCAGCATCTGGCGCAGATCGCACTCGAATGCGGCTTCGGAGATCAGAGCTATTTCACCCGCGTCTTTGGCAAGCGCATGGGTCAGACCCCGGGCGATTACCGGCGCAACGGCGCGGGTGCACAAAAGTCCAAAAAAAAAGCACCGGAATCCAAGCTTTTGGCCGATGCTCCGTGCTAGGCTGAGCGACATCTTCCCGTCATGACTACGCTTGAACAGTTATCCCAGGCCGTTGGCGCCGGCAAAGCCAAGGACGCCAAGGCCCTCACCCAACGCGCTCTCGACGAGGGCGCTCACCCCGGCGACATCGTGGAAAAGGCCCTGGTGCCAGCCATGGCGGAGGTTGGCGAGAAATTCAAACGCAGCGAAATCTTCGTACCTGAGATGCTCGTAGCCGCCCGCGCGATGAAAGAGGCGATGAATCTGCTCGAGCCGCGCCTGGTGGCCGCCGGCATCACGCCCAAATATACCGTGCTCATCGGCACGGTGCAGGGCGACCTGCATGACATTGGGAAAAACCTCGTCGCCGTTATGTGGAAGGGCGCGAATTTCCGGGTGGTCGATCTTGGTACCAACGTCCCGCCGGCAAAATTCGTTGCAGCAATCCACGAGCACCGGCCGCAGCTAGTGGGTCTGTCCGCATTGCTGACGACCACAATGCCAGCGATGGTCGAGACCGTGCGCGTCATTCGCACCAGCGGCTGCCCGCCGGTCAAGATCATGGTCGGCGGCGCGCCAATCACCCAGCAGTTCGCGAACGAAATCGGCGCCGATGGCTATGCTGCAGATGCCGGTTCAGCGGTCGACCAAGCCCGCGTCCTAATCGGCGCGGCGTGATCGGCGCCGGCGAAGGTCCGAACATGAACCGGCCAATCTATCTGGATTTGGCGGCGGCGGGTCTGCGCATGCCGATCGGCACGCACTTGGTGCTGCACGGTCATGCGGATCCGCACGCGATCGAGATCGACGGCGGTCGTCTGGGCGAAGTGGTCCTGGAGACCGCAGAGCGCTTCGGCACGCCGCTCGCGTTCCCGCTCATGGATCTGACGCTGGAAAAGGCCGCGCTGCTGCTGGCCTGTGGCGTACCCGAGGCGGAGGTCGGCATTCATCACTTCACGGAGCCTCCGCCGGCACCAGAAAAAATTCCGCTGACGCCCCGCATGCGGGCCAGCTGCGAGGCCATTGTCCGTGTCGCCGCCCGGCCGGACGTCGTGCCGATTGGTATGGCGATCGGTCCGTTTTCGCTCACGACCAAGCTCATGGCCGACCCGATCACGCCGGTCTATCTGGCCGGGACCGGGTTTAGCGCAGCCGAGGATCTCGAGGTTGCCTTGTTGGAGCGGCTGCTGAGTCTGAGCGAACTGACCATCCACCGTTATCTGCGGGCCCAGATCGAGGCGGGCGCCCGGGCGATCATCATCTGCGAGCCAGCTGCCAACCTGGTTTACTTTTCCCCGAACCAACTCGCGACTAATCCCGCACTCTTCGAACGGTTCGTGATGGAACCGATGCAACGCATTACCCGGATGCTGGCCACCTCGGGGGTGGATCTGATCTTCCACGACTGTGGCGAACTCACCACCGACATGGTGCGGCGGTTCGCCACGCTCGGCGCCGCCATGCTGAGTTTCGGTAGTTCCCGCCGCCTATGGGATGACGCCGCGCTCGTGCCCAAGGACACCGTGCTCTACGGCAACCTGCCGACCAAGCGTTTCTGCGCTTCTGAAATGACGGCCGGCGAGGTCGAGCGCCTCGCGCAGGAGCTGGTCGATAAAATGCATGCCGTTGGCCACCCCTTCATCCTGGGCAGCGAATGCGACGTGCTGAGCGTGCCCGGCAAGGAGATGGAGATTTTGGGCAAGGTCGACGCCTTCCTGCGCTGCCCCGTCCACGTCTGACCACGCGCCCCGCCCGCGACGATCCCCCTCGCCATGATTTACCGGCAACTCGCGATCGCGGACTCTGCCGACCTGCTGTTCGGACACGCTCCCAAGCCGCTGCAAACCCGCGCCGGGCTGCAGATCGGCGGCGGCCAGGTTTATCCTGAACTCAACTTCACACTGCCACCCATGGACGTGACGGAGGCGACCATGCCCGAGGTGGTACGGCACTATCGGGAGATCATCACCAGTGCGTTGCGCCGCGCTGCGGACTTGGAGGCGCCTGGAGTCGTAATCGAGTTTGAGACCTTGCCGCCCATGACCGCGACGCCGGCTTTCGGCCTTGAGATTGTGCAGGTCCTGCTCGCCGGTATGGAGGAAGCCCGGCGCCAGTACGGCCTCAAGACCGTGCTGCGGATGACGCCGAACGACAATCGCGAGTTTGCTCGGCCGCCGGTGATGCGTTCCGGCGAACACTGGGAGCGTATGCTGGAACTCTTCGACAGTTCGGCTCGTGTGGGCGCCGAGTTGCTCAGCATCGAATCGGTCGGCGGCAAGGAGCTGCATGACGAGGCGCTGATGAACTGCGACCTCGGGCAGGTGATCTTCGCGCAATGTGTGCTCGGTGTGCGCGACATGGAGTTTCTCTGGAAACAGCTCGCCACCGTCGCGCAACGCCACGGCGTCACCTGCGCCGGCGACACCGCGTGCGGATTTGGCAACACAGCCATGGTGCTGGCCGAGCAGAAGATGATTCCGCGCGTTTTCGCTGCGGTGGTGCGGGCGGTCACCGCCGTGCGCACCCTGGTGTGCTACGAGCACGGTGCAGTCGGCCCCGGCAAGGACTGCGGCTACGAGAACCCCTACCTCAAGGCCATCACTGGCTTTCCGATGGCGATGGAGGGCAAGACCGCCGCGTGCGCTCATTTCAGTCCGCTGGGCAATATCGCCGGCGCTTATGCCGATACTTGGTCCAACGAGTCGGTGCAGAACGTCCGGCTGCTTGCCGGCATGGCGCCCACCTGCTACATGGAACAGCTGATCTACGACTGCCGGCTGATGAATCGGGCGCTGGCCGAGGGTAAATCGGCCGCACTCACCCTGCGTCGCTGGCTGGTCGATTCCGATGCGTCGCTCGATCCTCAGGCCTGGGTGCTGACCCCCGACAACGTGATTACGATCGCCCGGACCATCGTGAACGCGCCGGACCATTACCAGGCGGGCGTGGCCGCCGCGCGCTGTGCCGTGGATCTGCTGCGGACGGGTCATGCCGCCGGCCGCCTCAAGATCGTCCCGCGCGAGATCGGATTCCTTGACACGATGGCGGCGCAGCTCGACGAGCTGCCCGACGAGGAGTCCGCTTTCATCGCGCAACAGATGGCTGTGGCCGACCCCGCCAAGTATTTGCCGGCGGAGTATGGACTTTGACTGACGGCGATGACCGCACCGATACAGGCGGGTTCTTCAACCTTCTCGCGCGAGCACTCCGACGGTTCTCCGCCGCGCTGCGTGTTTGTCACCGGCCCGCGAGGCGCCGGCAAGACGCGGTGGATGCAGGAGCATATCCGGACGCTGCGAGCCAAGCAGCCGGGAATGCGCTGCGGCGTGGTGCTCGCCGAAGAAGGGCGCACGCGCATGGAGCGGTTTGCACAGGAGCCTCCGGGCGTCGCCGTACGACGGGTTTACTTGCCGTGCCCCTGCTGTCCGGCACTGGCCAACCTGCCGGGGACACTATACCAACTGGTGGCGGACGCCCGAACCGACTGGGTGTTTCTCGAGGTGCCAACGATCGCCGCCGTCGCACTGCTGTCGGAGTTCGATCGGGCCATCGGCTGGCCGCGTCAGGTCGTCGTCTGCCAGGACGCCGCGTGGGTGGACGCGCAACGCCGGCACGTTCTGTCGCCATTTTTTACCAACCTCCTCGATCTCGCCGACACTGTCGTGGCGGGGTCGGCCACGCCTTCCATCCCGCGCAACGCCAGATTGCCGCAAGACGTCGCTCCAGGTCAGATCCAGACCATTTCCCTCTCATAACCCTTCATCGATATCTCCATGAAAACTAACCTTATCGCCCTGACCCTCATCCTCGCCGCCGCGCTGTGGCGCGTAGCGATTGTTTTCGACCCGTCACTCTTTAACGTGGCGCCGATCACCGCGCTGGCGTTTTGCGGCGCGGTGTATTCCCGCGACTGGCGGCTATGGCTGGTGCCTTTTGCCGCGCTCACGCTCTCCGATCTCTGGCTCAATCACTATCACGCGACCCAGTTCGGCTACACCTGGTCGCTGGGCGAGATGGTGCTGCGCGCCTGTTGCTTGGTCGCCGCGCTCGGCGTTGGGCTGCTCGTCGCCCGCCGGCGCAATATTATAAATCTGCTCGCCGGCGCGCTAGGTAGCGCCCTGATCTTCTATTTTGCGACCAACACCGTCGCCTGGTTCGGTGATGCCTTCTACGCGAAGTCCGTCGCCGGGTGGTGGCAGGCGTTGACAGTGGGGCATCCGGAATTTCCGCCAACGCTTTGGTTCTTCCGCAACACGCTGCTCGGCGATCTGCTGTTCACGGGTCTCTTTTCCACGGTGATGGCACTGGGCACGGCGCGCACACCCCTGCCCGTTGTCTCAAGCTCCACATAACCCACGAACTCACGCTCGCCGGTCGCAATATCACCGACGCGCCGATCGCCAGCTACTCCAACGAGCTAGGACGGACGCGCGCCGTGCGCTATCTCGGCGCCATATGAACGCTGGGCATCCGCGGACGATTCTTATCCTGAACATGGATGCGAATCGTATTGCCAGACTATGCCGCATGCTCGCGCTCGCGGGAGCGCTGGCCGCCACCTCGGCTCTCGGCGTCACGGTTTCCGGCCGGGTGTTTGTCGATCGCAACGGCGACGGGGTGGCCGATGGGAGCGAGCCCGGTATCGCGCGGGTGGCGGTTTCGGATGGAAAGAACGTCGTGCTGACCGCGGAGAACGGCGACTACCGGATCGACGTCGAGGCGGGACGACCTTATGTCTTCGTCTCGCTGCCTCGTGGCTATCGCGCGGCGAAGAATTTTTACGTGGATTCAAAACCCGACGCGGCGGCAAACTTCGCGCTCGTGGAATGGCCGGAGTCGCGGAACGACACCGTGCGCTTCGTCCAGATCACCGACACGCACGTGACTGGCGACAAGGAGACCGTGCGGACGTTTATCGACGACATCGGGGAGATTAACGCCTTGGAGCCGGAGGCAACGTTCGTGCTAGCCACCGGCGATCTGGTGAACAGTGCCAAACAGGCGAATCAGTTCGAGGGCTATCTCGAGGGCATCGCGCAGTTCAAGTTGCCGCTGTTCAACCTGCCCGGGAATCACGATACGGAGGATGCAACGACTGCAGCAGGGCTGGAGAATTATCACAAATATCTCGGGCCCGACTACTACTCGTTCAACGTGGGCGGCTGCCATTTCGTACTGCTCAACTGCATGCCCTTCGACGAACGCGACTGGATCAAGCGGGACCTCGCGGCAGCGCCAAAGGGCTCGACGCTCGTTTTCGCGTTTCACTACCTGCCGACCGCGGCGCAGATGCAGTATCTGGCCGAACTGGGCGGCAAGGCGGTGCTGAGCGGCCACTGGCATGGCAACCGCGTGCGGGAGAGCCGCGGCATCATAGACATGAATACGCCGCCCCTGCGCTTCGGCGGCATCGATCGGCATCCGCGCAGCTTTCGCGTCGTGGAAATCGCGCGCGGCGAAGTGAACAACGAACTGCGGCTGGGCGGATTCAAGCACCACGGCGTGATCGTGGCGCCGGCCGGCGTGTGCGTCGCGGCCGCGGGAAAGCTGCCAGTCGTCGTCAACGCGTATGATTCGCGCGTCGACGTCGCGGGCATCGAGTGCGACTTGCGGGGGCAGCGCGTCGTCTTGCGGAAGGTCGGCGCATGGAGCTGGATGGGCGAAGTGCAGGTGTCGCCGTACGAGGCGGGATCGCATCTTTTGGTGGCGAAAATCCGCGCGACCAATGGCGAGACGTGGCTGGCCGAATCGACCTTCCGCGTGCAGAACGGCGCGGCGGCCGCGAACGGCCCGGCGCCTTTGTTGCGCCTGAAGTGGGTGGCGTCGACCGGCGGATTAATCGGCATCTCGTCGCCGCGGCTGGGGCAGAACTGCATCGCCGTGGGCGTTGACGATGAAGGCGACCTGAAGAATTGCGGGGTCGCGGCATTCGATCGGCAGGGGAAGACGCGGTGGCATTTCAACACCGACAGCGGGATCAAGAACAACATCGCGGCGACCAACGGCCGGCTGTTTGCCACGAGCGTGGCGGGCTGGCTCTACGCGCTGGACGAAACCTCGGGCCAGCTCTTGTGGACGGCGGAGCTGGACCGACAGCGCGAGCGTTGGGAAGTGGCCGCGACCACGGTGGCGGACGGCGTGGTTTACGTCGGCTCCTATTCTTACATCGCGGCGTTCGACGAGAAGACAGGAAAGAAGCTCTGGGAAACGCGCCTAGGGACGAACGACTGGTGGCCGAGTTGTTATGCGATCCCGACGATCGCGCAGGGCAAGGTCCTGTTGCACACGCATTATGGCGCCTACGCGCTGGACGCGCGCACTGGTGCGTTGGCGTGGAAACTCGATGGCAAGTTCAACGGCTGTGCGGTGGCCGGCGACACGGTGTATGCCGTCCGTAACGACGTTCTCGCGGCCGTCGCGTTGGAGAGCGGCAAGTTGCTCTGGACCGGGAAGGAGAGGATTGGCGACACCGCGTCGACGCCCCAATTCGCCGGAGATAAGATCGTCGTGGGCACGGCCGACGGGCGCGTATGTGCGCTGTCACCCAAGGATGGCTCGGTGCTCTGGAATTTTCAGACCGGTGCCAGTTTGTCGTCGTTGCAGCCCTACCAGCGCGGCGGGAGCGACGTGAACAGCTCGCCGACGATACGCGGCGATGTCGTCTACGTGGGCGCGAGCGATGGTCAGATTTACGGAATCTCGCTGGCGGAGGGGAAACTGCTCGGCAGCTATCGCCTTGGGGTGCCGATCGCGTCGTCGCCGGTGATTGCCGGCGATACGCTCTACATCGGCGGATATGATGGAAACCTCTACGCTTTTGTTGCGGGCCGGTAGCGAATGCTTGACCCTGTGTGGATGAATCGTCGTTTCACCCCAGCGCTCACTGTCAAGCCTATCCGAAAACCTCCTTCAGCAATAAAATTAAGCAATTGAGATGGAGCATCGCTTGAAACAAGCAGGCCGATCTTTCCTAGCAGCCTGTCGGCTTTTGCCGATATTCTTTGAACCTTGGCGTGGGAGTTGCGTCAGCAGAGGCATGCCCGCCCGCTTCGCGACCGTGGACCGTGAGACGCCAATGCTGTTGCTGCCAGACTTGCTTGACTGGGTGCCGCAGGATCATCTGGTGCACTTTATCATCGACGCGGTCGAGCAGCTCGACGTGAGCGCCGCCCGGGTCAACAAGCGCGGCAGCGGCAGCGAGCAGTATCCGCCGGGCATGATGCTCGCGCTGCTGGTTTACAGCTACGCCATGGGCGTATTCGCCAGCCGCCGCATTGAACAGTCGACCTTTGAGAACGTCGCCGTGCGGCTGTTCTGTGGCGACACCCACCCGGATCACGACACAATCTGCACCTTCCGCCGTGACAATCGCGCGCTGGTGGCCCGCGGCTTTGCGCAGACCTTGGAACCGGCGGCCCGCTGCGGGTCGGCGAGCTGGCGGTGGCCCTCGACGGCATTAAGGTACTGGCCAACGCCAGCCGCCACGCGGCCGTCAGCTACGAGCGCGCCGGCCAGTAGTTGCGCTCAATAAATCGACCTCACGCCCATGAAGCCTAAGAAACAGACTGCCATACAAACCTGTGCGAATTTGATCATCATTGCGTTGCGCAATCGCAACCATCGAGATGCGTCGGATGCCGCGCCGGCTGCCCGACAGGAATCATCGAAATTAACGATGTTTGCGCATGTCCTAAAGCCGAGTATCGGCGCGGTATGTGTGCTGCTCGCGATGGGCCTGCCGGCGTCAATCCATGGGGCCACGCTTATTCTGAGCAATGGGGATCGCCTGACCGGGTACGTTGTCAAACAGTCCGAGGGGAAAATCTATTTTCATTCAGATTTCCTTGGCGACGTTGTGGCCCCGCAAGACAAAGCCCGCGTGGTGGAATCACCGCGCCAAATTGCACTTTCGGTGCCGGGGTCTGCGCCTGCGCCACAACCCGTGGCCAAGGCGTCCGCCCCGCCCGCTAAACCGCCGGCCATAGCAGTTTCAGAGCGAATCAGGCCACCCGCTCCAGCAAAGCCGGACGTGAAGGTGCGTCGGCCACCATGGACGGGCAAGGTGGAGTTTGGCTATGAGAACCATGAGAGCACTGTCCGGACGGTAAACGCGACTATGCGTGCCACGCTGGAGCGTACCCTCGGCCGCGACAATTTCGTCCTGAAGGGCAGCTACCTCTACGGTATCAGCGCCGGTCAGCCCAACATTGAGAGAAATGACGCCAGCTTTAGGTGGCGCCACACGATGTCGGGTCGGATGTTTGCGCAATCTCTCGCCACCTATAACTCGGACAAGATCCGCCTTCTCAATCGCCGGTTGGAGGAGAACGTTGGGATCGGTTACAAAGTGCTGGGCATCTCCCGCCATACCGTCGACATCGGCGCCGGTGTCAGCGGCCTGTATCTTGACGCGGTTGGCGTCAAGCCCGGCTTCGGCTACTTGGCAAACATTTTTCAAGACTACACTTTCAAAATCAACGAACGGTTCACGCTGACCGAAGACGCTTCCGTGCAATATTCTCCAGAGACGCCAGGCCAGTTCGTGTATGTTGCGACACAAACGACGCCCCTCTATCGCAACGCGCAGGACCGCATCTTTGGACTGAATTCAACCTTGCAGGACAAGATCACCAGCCGCCTTTCCCTGAACCTTCGGTTCGAATATGAGTATGAAAGCGCAATCCCTAATCCCTCCGCCCGGGCCGACGAGCGAATCACCACGTCGCTTGGCGTTAAATTTTGATGGTTGGTTGCGATTTTGCTACAACCACAGCTTTCGTGCATGGGTCAAACGCCCGGAAGCGGGTGTGCTGAAAACCTGTCCGGGAGCATTCTTGATCGGTTGTTGGAGAAACATAAACGTGGCTTCAGGACGTCCGATCTGATCACCTGTCCTGCCTGTGATGCGAATCTCAAAGCTCGCCATGCCCTGTGCAGCTGCAGTAGAATTGGCAGGCGAGCGCCAGCGGAGACCGCCAGCAATCGCCCACCCCTGCATCAAACCGGACGGGCGGTTTTCCCGCATCCAGCTTGCCATTCACTGTAAAACTTGGCGCGACTGCGATCATCCGGGACGGCTCGACAGCGAGAACGGTTTGTTCCCAATTCCAACCACCACTCATCTGTTCGACCGCGGTCCTATCTCCTTTGCCAACGATGGCGATCTACTGATTTTCCCGGTCGCGTATCGAGAATCACTGCATCGGATTGGAGTAGCCGCAGACCGAGCGATCAAGATCGGCGGATTCAATCAGGGCCGGAACCAATATCTCGACTGTCATCGGAAGAATGTCCAGCCGGTCCGTCAGATCGCCTAGCGGATCGTGGTGCGGTTTGTGCTGGGGCTGACCGTGGTTTTGGGGCCGGCCTACGCATGGCGCACTCGCCCCGTGAGAGGCCCCGCGCGAATCGTACCTTCTCTCTCTAGAATAGACCGTCGGGTCGAACCTCGTTATTGGCGCCACCGGGAAGAAGCCAGCCGGGTTGATCGGCGAACCCCCCTCCGCGCACCGGCGTATGAGTGCCGTCCAGCGATTCTGGCTCCCGGCAGCCCGCGGGGCCCCCTCGCCCCAAAACGACCTCATTCGCCCTGTAACAGCTGGCGGGCGGGAGCGTATCCGGGGTCGATCTGCAGCGCCCGGCGGGCGGCGGCCGCCGCCCCCGTCCGGTCGCTCAGCTGCCAAAGCACGGTGGCAAGCGCGTAGGGATAGTCGGCGACCGAGGGAGCCAGCTTCCCGGCTTGCTCCAGCATGGCCGCGGCCTCCTGCGGCCGGCCCGTTTCCGCGAGCAGGAGGCCCAAATTATACCAAGCGCGGTCCAGGCTCGGGTCCCGCCCGATGGCTTCGCGCAGCGCCTTCTCCGCCTCCGGAAACCGATGAGCCGCGGCGAAAGCCAGCCCCGCCTGGAAAGCCGGCGTGGCGTCACCCGCATTCAATTGCGCGGCGTGCCAGAGTGCATCGCCCGCCTCAGCCGAGCGTCCCAACCGGTCAAGCACGACACCCAGCGCCTCGTAGATCGGCACCGAATTCGGATCCCAAGCAATGGCGCGCCTCAGCGGGGCCTCGGCCGCGACGACCTGCCCGCGATTGAACAGATCTTGGCCGAGGCGCAGCTGGCCGGCCGGCTGATCCGCGGACACTGCAAAGTAGTCATCAAGCTCCTGGCGCTCCGGCGAACCTGCTGGCAACTCCGGCGACAGCGCCCATTCGGCGTCCAGCCGCACCAGACGCGTGGGGTCCTTCAACAGGGGCCTCAGCCGCGCGCGTTCTCCGGGTACCTGCGTCAGCACCTGGACCGCCGCGGAACGCACGTTGATATCGGAGGCCGCCAGCGCCGCGCGGGCGGCTTCCACCAGCCGCGGCGCGGCTCCGACATACGGGGCGCCGAGCAACAGCAATGTGGCCCGCCACGCCGGAATGTCCTCCGTCGCGATCAGGCCGACCAGCTTGGCTCCCGCCTCCGGCGCCCCCTGCTGGGCCGCCGCCACCACGCGCGTCCGTTCCCGCTGACGCGACTCCATCTTGGCGCCGTACCAACGGTCAGTGGCCTCAATCTCCCATGCCGTGGTCTTGTCCTGATGACAGTGCGTGCAGGCGTTGGGAATGCCCAGTTCCTTCGTGAGCAACGGATCGGGACGGAGAAAGCCATGGTCGTGCCTTGGATCGCGCTGCATGTAGGTGGTGGTGGGCATGTGACACTCGATACACCGGTTGCCCGTGCTGTTCGCGGGGTGGTGCGAATGGGCAGTCGGATCGATCACCGGGGCGCCAAACCGGCCCGGCGTCCCGTGGCATTGCAGGCAGATCGCGTTGTTCTCGACCGGCAAAAGCGTCTTCCCGCTGTGGGGATCGTGGCAATTGAGGCAGGTCACCCCCGCCTTGCCCCCCATCCGGCTGATCAAGATCGACGTATAATTGAAATCCTCGTCGCGCACCTGGCCGTCGGGATAAAAGACGCCCGGCTGCACCGGCAGCGTGACCCGATAGTTGTCAACGTAACGGCCCCCCGGCACTAGGACGCCCGTGAGCAGTTCATTGCGCACGTGGCAGGGCGCGCAGGTCTCCATCGCGCGATTCGGATCCGCTTGGACCGGCTGCCGGTTCATGTTGGCCGTCGCATAACCGGGCGCCAGATGCTGCTTGGTGATGCCGCCGTGGCACTGCACGCAGCCCACGCCCTGCTCCAGCCACGTGGAAACATAGGTGTCAGTTGCCACATCATAGTTCTTCCGGAAATCCGTGATGTGACAGTGGGCGCACATGGAATTCCAATTCATGCCCCGCCCGCGCCAATAGCCCCACTCCCCGGGCTGCCGGTGTTCGCTGCCGAACACGTTGAACCATTCGTTTTTCGCGGGATCGTAGGCCAGTTCCGCCGCCTGATAACGGCCGCCCCCCACCGGCACGATATATTGCCGCAGCGGCCGGTACCCCAATACGTAATCCGCTGTGTAATGGTAGTCCGGATGGCCGGCCCGTTTCTCGACAAACTCCGGCTTCCCGTCACGCCAGCTCACCCCGTAATCGACGCCTTCCACCGTGAAATGGCGGGGCGGATGGAACGCATCGGTATCGGCCAAGGCATCCGCCGACCGGTGCGCGTGAGCGTGGTCCGAGCCGGTCCAAGCCGCGTAGATCTCTTCGTGACAACGGCCGCACTTCTCCGAGGGCAACAGCAGGCTGCCGGGGACAGCGCCCGGCCGGGCCTGCCACGCTTCAAAGATCCGGTGTCGCACCAAGCCGATGTCAACCAGCACCGACGCGAGCAACGCAGCCACCATGCCCCAGACCCAAATATGGGGCCTGGTGCGCATTCGTTTGGTCCATGAGGAAAGATTCGGCATGAACGGCCCCGCTGAGCATCAATTCTGACCGCCTTTCGTCCGGGAAGTGGTTCCCGTGCAGATCGGGCAAGGTCGTATTTGATGATTCGATCATCCTTCGTTCAGACAATGCAAATGTCCGCCCAATGCGCCAGCGGCTGAACAAGATCAACTCCCCCACTATTCTAACCAAGCGGCCACGGCTCGGTGTTTGGGCGCGGCGCTGCTTAAGCCGTATCTATTCAAAATTAATGGGCGAATCGCTTGGGATCTGAGAGGTTTGCCACCACGCCGGGTAAAATGAAATGCAGTTAGGCCAGGGACTGAGAAGCTTTTCAAAAAGCGTTCGCCACTAGGGCTCTCGCTGCACCGGCAACGCGATGCGGATGGCGGTGCGACTGCCGGTACGGCTGATGATGCGACCGGTGGAAGACAGCCGGAAGCGCAAGGTGGCGGCGGTGACCCGATCCAGCCAACCAGGGTGGCGCTGCAACAGCTCGCAGGGATTGCAGGCCCACACCGCGAGGGCCATCACCGCCTCGGAAACGAAATAGCCATTGGTCATGCGGACCATAAGATTGCGGCTCCAGTCACCATGAACTGTCGCAACTCTCGAGGTGATCTCCGAAGCAATCCGGCCCAGATTGAGCCCATAAGATGTCGCAAGCCGAACAATGTTACCATAAGGCGTCGCAAGTCGAACTTGGGGCGCAAAAGCTGTCGCATTGCAAACTCGTGAGTGTAGGGTATGGGCTTCGCGCTGGAGCGGGTGCTGGAGCAGTTCCGGGGCGAAGACGTGACGTTGCGGGTCGCCACGAGGTCGGGGCCGTGCGGCTTCGTGTCGTACAGGCGCGATGCGGTGCAACTGACCCGCCTGTAACGCGCCGCCGAACGAACCGCGGTGTCCGGTGCCGGAAGAACACGACAAAGCGATCCGCGACCTCGGACGGGCGCGGACTGACGCCGTGAGCATCCGAAATCCGCATTGCCTCCGGATCAAAAGCACAGCCATAATAACAACCTCTATGCGTCTCGACGCCACCGATGGTGCCCCCGAGGCAGCTTTTCTGCATTTTGGACATGAGATGACTCGTGTCCCCGCCCCTTACTCTCGCCATGGCGGGGAGGCAGGCTGTGTCATGGGCGCGGACCCGAAGTCCATCAACCTTCGAGGGAAGATGGAGCCCTAATCACTTTTTTGTGGCAAATTCGCGTAATCGCAGACGACTCGTCCTCATCTTGGTAGTAATCGCCGCTGCCGGGCTCGGTTCGTATTACTGGATGGCAAGCGGGAACCAGCCGCCGTCCTTTTATACGACCACGGTCGCTCGCGGCGACATCGTCCAGACGGTCACGGCCGTGGGGACGATCCAACCAGTGATCGACGTACTGGTGAGCAGCCAGATTTCCGGGTACGTGAACGACCTGAAGGTCGATTTCAACTCCACGGTGAAAAAGGGCGACCTCTTGGCGACGCTCCTTCCAACCAACTACCGGGCCGCGGTGAAGTCGGCGACTGGCGACCTCGAGGACGCAAAGGCAAATTCCGAGCTCCAGGAGGTGAACTTCAGGCGGATCAAGCAGATGTACGAACGCAAGTTGGTAGCCGAGTCCGATTTCGATCAGGCCGCCGCGCTCCTTCACCAGGCGGCTGCGCTTGTACAAATAAAGTCAGCGGCCCTGGAGATGGCCATGGCCAACCTCTCCTATTGCGAAATCCGCTCACCGGTCGACGGAATCGTCATCAGGCGAAACGTGGACGTGGGGAATTCGGTCGCGGCCAGCCTCAGTTCACCGACCCTTTTTGAGATCGGCAACGACCTGACCAAGATGCAGATCGTCGCCGCGGTGGCCGAAGCTGACATCGGCATTGTCGCGCTTGGCCAGGATGCCACCTTTACCGTGGACGCCTATCCCAACTTCCAGTTTCACGGCGAGGTCGTCCAAGTCCGCAATGCTCCGATCACCTACCAAAATGTCGTGACCTACGGGGTGATCATCTCCGTAAACAACAACGATCTGAAGCTCAAGCCCGGCATGACCGCCGAGGTTTCGATCGTCATTGCGCGGCGCACGAAGGTCGTCGAGGTTGCGAACAGCGCGCTTGTGTTCCGGCTACCCGACACGCTCGCGGCATATGTCAAGCCGCTTCCGGTGACCAGCTCCGTCGCCACGAAGGAACCCCTCAGTCCGGCCGAACGCCGCCGGCGCCTCGACCAGCTCTTGCGCGAGGTCGGCTATACGGGTGGGCGCGGCCAGCCCTCGCCCGATTTGCTGCGCAGGGTCCAGGCACTGGCGAAGGAGCGCGGCATCGAACTTCCGGAACAGTTCGCGATCCGTTCCGCGAATGTTCCCGTCTACCGCGTGGTCTATCGACTGCCTGACGGCGATCCCGATGCGCGGCCCGAGGCGGTCAGTGTGCGCCTGGGCATTACCGACGGCGCGTCCACCGAAATCCTGAGCGGATTGAAGGAGGGCGACGTCGTCATCACCGGTGTTAACCGAACCGGGGCCAGCCATTCCAGCCCCGTCAGCCGTGGGTTCGGCCGGAGCTGACGGAGCCCCCTCATGACGCGATGTACGCATCACCATCAGGCGTAACGATGTCCCCAGGAACCACGACGCGGGCGATGTGAAACTCACCGCCTGAGAGCTGACGCGATGCGCATTTTGGCCACCATTCTTGCCGCCCTGCGCGCCCTGCGCCGCAATAAGATGCGCTCTTTTCTGACGATGCTAGGGATTATCATCGGGGTCGGCGCCGTGATTGCCATGGTCAGCATCGGCGACGGGGCCAAGGCGGAGGTCGAGGCACGGATCGCCTCCCTTGGCCAGAACCTCATCCTCATCTTCGCGGGCAGTGTCCGCACCTCGGGCGCGCGCAGCGGATACTGGGGCGCCGGCACGCTCACCGTGGCCGACGCGCTGGCCATCAAAAAACAGGTCCGGGATGTGGTGGCGGTCAGTCCGGAGGTCAGCGGGGGGAGCCAAGCGCTGGCCAACGGCTTGAACTGGTACACGCACGTCGGGGGAGAGAGCGCAGATTATCTTTCGATGCGGCAGTGGCCGCTTTCGGAGGGAGCGATGTTTTCAGATCAGGACGTGCGCACCGCCGCCAAGGTTTGCGTCATCGGGCAAACGATCGTCGATAATCTGTTCCCGGACACCGATCCGATCGGCAAGACCGTGCGCTTGGGCAACCTTATGCCCTTCAAGGTGATCGGCGTCCTTGTCGCAAAAGGATTCTCGGTTCAGGGCAACGATCAGGACGATTGGATTCTTATTCCGTACACCAGCGCCCAGAAGCGCTTCTCAAGGCAGCGCTACATTTCCCTCATCGATGTGGAAGCCGACTCCCCGGACAACTTCGACGAGATCGAACAGGACATCACCAACCTGCTGCGCGACCGTCACCACCTGGGCGACGACCGCGACAACGACTTTAGGGTACTCGACCAAGTGGAGATCGCCGAAACGGCGACCGCCACGACCCGCACGATGACGCTACTGCTGGGGGCGATCGCGTGCATTTCCCTGGTCGTTGGAGGGGTCGGCATTATGAACATCATGCTGGTGTCGGTGACCGAGCGCACGCGAGAGATCGGTATCCGCATGGCGGTGGGCGCACACGACCGAGACGTGCTGGCGCAATTTCTCGTGGAGGCGCTCGTTCTGAGCCTCATGGGAGGAATCCTCGGCGTCCTGGCCGGAATCGGAGCCTCGCAGCTCCTCTCGCGGTTCAGCCATTGGCCCGTCCTGGTCTCGCCCGCTGTCGTCCTGATCTCATTCGGCTTCAGCGGCGCCGTGGGGATCTTCTTCGGCTATTATCCGGCCCGCAAGGCGTCGCAGCTCGATCCTATTGAGGCGCTGCGTTTCGAATAGGGCGGCCCGCAGTGCCCCTCCAGCATGCGCGCGGCTTTGCACAATGACCGGCCTCACCCCTCCACTTCTTGTGCAGCCGGGACAGTTCTTGTGCAGACTGCCGTCAACGATCCTCAGTCGGGAAAGTGCTGTAGAAGTCGAGATTCAGAGGACGAAGGCGGGGCGGTTTTCGACTGCATTGCAGTTGGGGAAAGGGGAGAGGATTTTCCCTCAAAGCCGTGACCACCATTCGCGTTCGCAGGGCGGGACGGCGAGCTTGATGGTGGTTTTTCCGGCCGGATGGGCGATGATCCCGGGCGTGATGAACAGCCAAAGGCGCAGGGAGTGAATGGTGACTTTCTGCTGCCAGCCCAGATGGCGCTGGAACAGCACGGTGAGGTTGTAGGTGCGCGTGGCCGTCCCGCGCTTTGCCTACCGCTGTGTGACCCGGTGAGCGGTGCGCGACTTGGCCCTTAGACACGCTGCGGCGGCGCCAACTACAAGCACACGACTAGCGAATCAAAGCCCGCTGACTCAGGCGAGATATCACGCGGCAGCTTGCATTAGGCGTCTGGGAGATGCCCGGCGCGATTGCGCCGCTCGTCCCGCGCTTTCCCCGGCTCAAGGCCCTCCGGCTTCAATCCGGTCGGCGAAAAACCTCAGGTCAGGGGCTACCGCCTCCCGATTGGAGATGTGAACAGCGACCCTCACACGGTTTTCACCGGGGCAGGGCCACGCCGAACGCCGCCGCCGCGCCAACGACCAGCGACGTATGGTCTCGGAGGGCGACAGCTGGAGTTAACCCGCGATCCGCGCGTCGGCACGGTCTGCCAAAAATTGCGGAAGGCAAACGGCGGCAAATAAATTCTGGCGGAAATGAAACACACTGTCAGTTCATCGCGCGCGAAAAGGCGTCACGTACTTTCACGGGATGATGGGCGCGTCGCCCCATGCGTCGGTTTGGTAGCCCCACCGCACCACATAAGCCGGCCCGGGGAGAAACTCGTCGCCGTCCCGCTGCAATCTGCGCTGCAGGCGGGCGTCCAATTCGGCCTGCAACTTGACCGCCTGTGGCTGACCGACGAGATTGTGCAGTTGGTAGGGATCCTTCTGATTGTCAAAAAGCAGCCACGGTCCGTTGAGATCGCGCACATAGGTGTAACGAACCGTGCGCAGACCCCGGTATTCGCGGCCCCCTTGGGCGCGCCCCCAAGGGCCGAATGGACTTGGGCAAGAGATGATGGCCTCGCCGCCCGACGGATCGGCGCCGCCGCGAAGGTAGCCGTTGAAATCATACCCTTCGACGCTCGCGGGGATGGGCACGCCGGCGAGGCCGAGCAGCGTCGGCATGATGTCGGGTGAACTGATGGGCGCCTCGAACTGCCGGGCTTTGGTGCCAAGACCTGCCGGCCATCGCACCAAAAGCGGAACGCGGATCGATTCATCGAAAGGTTGCTGTTTCCATCGTTGGCCGTGTGAACCGAGGAGGTCCCCGTGGTCAGCAGTGAACACCAGGATGGTGTTTTTCTCCAAGCCGGTTTCGCGCAACGTCTCGCGCAGCTCACCGAAGCACGTGTCAAGCGCGGTGCAGTGCGCGTAGTATCCCACCAAATCCGTCCGGGTCCGCACCTCCACCTCGGAAGGCACGTTGGCGCGCAGCCGGAGTTTCTCCGGCGCGTAAAGGGCCATCAGATCGGCCGGCGCCTGGGCATAAGGGTCGTGCGGCGGTCCCCAGGAAAGGAAAAGCAGAAACGGCTTGGCGGAGTCGACGCGGGAGCGCAGGTATTGTTGCGCGTCTCGCGTCTGCGCGATGGCGTCGTAACCGTCCCACCAGCGCATTTTCGGATCGTCATCGGCGTAGTAGGCGGAGTGGTTGTAATTGTGGGTGCACTCGAGCACTTTCCAGTACGAAAACCCCTGGCGGAGTTCACGCGGAATGAAACCCGATCGGCTGCCTCCGCCCACGTGCCATTTTCCGATGTAACCGGTATCATAACCCGCGCGGGCCAGGACCCGCGCGATCGAGTCGGGATCCTGAACCAGCGGGACATCGTTCAGGAACACGCCGTGGGTCAGGACACGTTCCCCGGTGAGGAAGGACGCACGGGTCGGGGAGCACACGGGAACAGCCGAGACGGCATGGGTGAAGCTGATCCCGTCGCGATAAAAGCGATCCAGGTGCGGAGTGCGCACATTGGGGTCGCCGGTGTAGCCGAACGCCTGGGCGCGCCACTGGTCGGCGATGACGACGACAATGTTAGGCCTGGCGGTGGGCGCAGAGGCTGCCGCGTCGGCCGGACTGGCGAGCAAAGACATACCAGCGCCTGCGAAGAGGGCGCTCAATCCTGTGATTCGGTATCTACGGGACACGGGTGGGATGGTTAGGGATGGCCAACGTACGGCGCTCGGCCTTTTTGAGATTAGAATTGCAGCGTGCCGGGCAATCCAGCCCTCAAGGCGTTTCCCGTGTAATCCAGACAAGCATGAATCAGGGCAATGCCTCTATCCCTAAATAATATGCGCATTTTCTGAGGAACGGCTTCGTCGGTGACCTTTAATGCCATGTGCGTCCCTGTATCTCCGGCTTATACCGGTGTATCCAGCAGGGTTAGCACTCGAACTGGACCAAGAAGGCCCGAGACGGAAAGCGGATCATTCTTGTGCCATAGCTCTCGTATGGTAAACGCGAAACGCCCTGAGGGTCTCGGTTTATCTTCCAGAAGCCAGCGGGGCCAGGCGAGGAGCTCGCCAGCGGCTCCCCTTTTGCAGTCCTGCGGCAACTGTTGGTCGCCAATCAGGCGGTTGATCCAGAGGTTCGTTACGGTCACCTCTAGCGAATTGAAACCGGCGGCAAGAGCATCCGTCACATCCAGCACGAATGGCGCTTTCCAACGGATCCCCATTTCCCGGTCATTGACCTTCACTTCCGCCATTACAGCTACCGCCCCCAAGTCCAATAGATAACGCACACGCTGACCCCGGTCGACCGCTGGCGCCAACGGAAGCGTAAACGCGTTGTGATACCGAGCCGTGCCTGAGAAATACCGCACGCCCGCGTCTGAATGCTGACTCCATGAAATCAATTCGGGAAGCTCAATCTCGGGCGGGGCTCCCCAATCCGCGGGGAATGTGAGTTTCCATGGTCCCTCGATGGCCATGGGCACAGGCCAAGTGTTTACCTGCACCGAGTTGGTTTTGCCGGAGGCAAACTTCACCCCAAACCGGCCGTTGGAGCCAGTCCGCAGAATCGGTCCGGAGGGCGATGAGATGACCTTGGGCGGAAACGCTGCCGGCATAGGAGCCCCGGCCGCGAAGGAAAATAGTTCACCGTCATGCGCGGAAAAGCTCGAATGCCATCCCGCCATAGAAGCGGCCACGCGCAGCGTCTTAACCACGCTAGGCGTCGGATCGCCACCGATTCGGGCGATCTCTGTTACGGGAAATTGCAGACGCCCGCCCCGCACGAGATCTTGAACAATTCCGGTTACATCTTCGGCCCGGCCCGGACAACCCTCCGGGCCATACGTGGCTCTTTCAACGACCATCTTGGGCAGTTCCGCCGCGCTCCAAGCCGCAACCGGCTTTTCGGCGTTCTGAGTAGGATATAGCGATAAATTTTTCCCGTCGTCCGCTGAAAATGTGGCGTGCCAGCCGGCCATCGAGACCTCCACGTGCAGCGTCTTTATCACGCCGGGAGCCGGGTCACCGGCGAGTCTGGTGATATCCATCACCGAGAATGCAAGACCTCCGTCGCGCAAGAGTTGCTGAACGACCGCGGTAACATCATTCGTATGAGTAGGATCGTCCTTCGGGCCGTAAGTTGCCCTGTCAACGACCCTTCCATACTGCTCGGCAATGCCGCGAGGGAACACGAGCAAATCGGTCCCGTTGTGCGTGAGCGTTACGACAGGGCCGTACTTTGAGTGCGCTTTACGAAACACGACGAATATCGATCCATAGGGTTCCAGATTAATCGCCACCCGGGTGATTTTGGAGCCCTGTTCAAAGGCGGCAGCCTGCTCGATGGAGCCCGCTTCCGAGTTCCAAAATTCCGGCGCCCTGCCAGTGACACGGAAATCTCCTTGTGTTGCCACCGGGGCAGGAGAAAGGTTGGCGAGGAAATAAATATCGGCATCCGGGAGTTGTCGGTGGCAAAAGGCAATCGGCGCCGAGACCGAAAAATCGGGCTCAACACCTCGAGCCGCAAGTACTTCCTCGGCGGTTTTGCCTATAATGAGCTTCCCGCTGCCCCACAATTCGTCGGCCAACTGGCGAACCTTGGCATCACAGTCGGGATACCCAACAAGGCTCGGCGACGCCTGCGGTTTGACATTTCCAATCACGGTGGCGCCGGCGGCCACTAGCTGCTTGATACGGCCAAGCAATTCCGGCGTCATTGTCGGCGAATCGG
>CAZAFS010000013.1:0-23843 GCA_964484165.1 uncultured Opitutaceae bacterium
TCGACGGCAACACCGCCGCCTACCTGCTGTACGCCGTGGCCCGCATCCACAGCATCTTCCGCAAACTCGAGCTGGCGCCGGGCGAGCCCGCGACCGAGGCGGCCGCCACCCCGTTCGAGACGCCCGCCGAGCTGGCGCTGGCGCGCAAGCTGGTCCGCCTGCCCGATGCGCTCGCCGCCGCCACGACCAACCTGCGCCCCCATTACCTCTGCACCTACCTCTACGAACTGGCGGGCGAATTCAGCCAGTTCTACAACGCTGACAAGGTGGCGGTCGGCGCCGGCCCCGTGCAGGCCCGCCGTCTCGTCCTCTGCCACCGCACCCTGCTGCTGCTCGAAACCGGGCTGCACCTGCTCGGCCTGCGCACCCTGACCCGGATGTAGCCGCGGGCCGCCCGGGCCGCAAAACGCGCTTGCCGCTCCCCGGCCTTCCCGCCAGATTCGCCCGCCAATGGCGACCCAGGAATTCTACGTTCGCGGCGTCAACGACACGGAGGCCCGGGGACCGTTCACGGTGGACCAGCTCGTCACGCTGGGTGAGATCGGGCAGATCGACACGGAAACGCTCTACTACGAGGCCAGCACCGAGCAATGGGTCGCGATCGGCGCCAACGAAGAGGTGAAGAACGCCGTCTTCCCGAGCAAGAAGAAGCTGGCGGTCAAGGCGAAGGAAAACATCAAGTTCCTGAACATCGCGAAGGAGGAGCACCAGGAGATCACCGTCGAGCAGATGCTGGCCGCCGCCGAGGGCCGCACGGAGGAAACGAAGGACGCGCGGAGCCTGATCAACGCCCAGAACCGGAGCGCGAAGATCGGCATCTACTCCGGCCTCGTGATGTTCCTGCTCAGCGCCGCCGCCCTGGTGCTGCCCCACGCCGACATCGTGGCGGAGGTGGATCTCGGCAAGATTGCCGGCCAGCCCTTGGTGATTCTCGGCCTGGTCGACCTGCTGTGCGCCGTGCTGCTGGGCCTGGGCATGTCGGCGGTCTATCCCTTCATCCGTTTCCGCGCCGTGCTGGGCATCGGCTTCCTCGGACTGCTCTTCTGGCTGCAGGACCAGCCGATGGTGGCGCTGGCCGTGGCCGCCGGCTCCGTGGGCATGTACTTTTGCACGGTCTTCCTCAGCTACGCCCCGATCATCGCCGCCGCCCTCGTGGGTCTGGCGGGCACGGGGGGCTTCGCCTTCTTCATGCTGAGATGAGGAAACCCGCCGGGCCGGCCGGCGGCGCGGCGCCGGATCAATCTCCGCATGGGCTGGATCGCAGAGCGTCATCGCCGGTTTGAGCATTTGTGCCGCCGCGGCATCTGGCAGCCGGCCGCGGTGGCCGACCGGACGCTGCGGGGGCGCGCGTATGCCGTGATGCGCGTGATCTCGATCACGTATGCCGGCCTGTTCGAGAACCACATCACCACGCGGGCGGCCGCGCTGAGCTACGCCTCGCTGCTGGGTCTGGGACCGCTCGTGGCTCTCGCCATGCTCGTGGCGGGCCTCGTGTTGAACCAGCGCGATCCCACCGAGGCCGTCAACACGCTCCACCGGGCGCTCAAGTTCATCGCCCCCCAGGTCGCCCAGTACGAGCACCTCGACCAGCACGCCGGCCGGCTACCCGTGAACCCGGGCCTCACCCCGGCCGCTCCCGCCGGCGCCAGCGGCGCCCCCGCCGCCAACCCTGCGCTCGTGCAGCTCATCGACAGTTTTGTCGCCGGCAGCCGGTCGGGCGCCGCCGGGGCGATCGGCGCCCTGATGCTGATCCTGATTGTCATCCAGCTCTTCACCTCGGTCGAAAACGCGTTCAACGCCGTCTGGGGGGTGCGGCGGGGCCGGTCCTGGGTGGTCCGGGTGGTGTTCTACTGGACGATCATCACCCTCGGCACGGTGCTCTTCTTCGCCTCGCTCACGGCCCTGTCGGCGGCGGCCTTCATCAGCGTCTTCTTCGAGAAGCTGTCCTTCGGCCGCGAACTGCTGTCGGTCCTGCGCTGGATGCTGCCCTCGCTCTCGAGCGCGCTGCTGGTGGCAATCCTCACGTTGTTCTACCGGTACATTCCCAACACCCGGGTCTACTGGCGCGCGGCCCTGGCCGGCGCGCTCATCGTCACGGCGCTCCTCTACCTCAACAACTACCTCGCCTTTCTCTACTTCAAGCATGTGTTGTTGCAGAAGAGTCTCTACGGCTCGCTCGGCATCCTGCCCATCCTGATGCTCGGCCTGTACATCTTCTGGTTCTTCGTGCTCGTCGGCGGCCAGATCAGCTACGCGCTGCAAAATGTGCGCTACCGCAGCAGCCAGGCGGCCTGGCACACCCTGAGCGAGAACACGCGCGAAGGTCTGTCCCTGCTGACGCTGCTGGTCATCTGCCGCCGGTTCAAGGATTGCGGGCCCGCCTACACCGTCTCGCAGCTGGGCCAGGTCATCAAGGTCCCCACCCAGATCATCAACGAATGCCTCAACCGGCTCGGTGACCTCCGCCTCGTCGCCGCCATCCCGCCGGCCGAGGGCCAGGCCTCGCTCGACTACCGCTACCAGCCGGCCCGGCCGCTCCACCGCATCACGCTGGCCGAGTTCAAACACGTCTTCGAGAACTTCGGCGAGCGCCCCGGCACCGAAACCCTGGACGCGGCCGACCCGGTCCTCCAGCTCTACCACGAACGTCTGGCGCGCCACCTGCAGGAGGCGCTCGGCCGGCAGACGCTCGACGAGTTGCTGGAGCAGTTCCCCGCGGCGCGCGCCGCCGCGCCGGGCGCCTCACGCTGAAACGCGGGCGCAGACGGCGGAGGCGGCGGAGCGGGCCCGGGCGGCCGCGCGGCGGCACCCGCCGGCCCAATCCCCGGTTGACACTCCTTCGCGCCGCGCCTTAGCTCGCCCACTTTCGCCCATGATTTCCTGGATTCAGAGAACCTTTCAGCGGCACTTTCGCACCGTGTTCGCGGTCCTGCTGGCCGTGATGGTCATCCCCCTTATCTGGACCTTCCGGACCGGCGCCTCGTCCTCTGCCGCCGCCGGCCCCAAGACCCTCAAACGCCAGTTCTTCGGCCAGGACCTCGACCAGCCGGGCATGTCCAACCGCCTTTTCGGCGATGGCAATCTGAGCGTGGAGCTGCAGACCGGCTTCGCCAACGTCGACAGCGCCCAGGTTCAGCATTACGGGCTGCAGCGCATCGCCGCGCTCGCGCTCGCCGACCAGCTCAAGATCCCCGCGCCGACCACGGAGGAGATCACCCATTACATCCAGAGCCTGCGCGCCTTCGCCGGTGCGGACGGCCAGTTTGACGCCAGCCGCTACGCGGCGTTCCGCGACCAGCTCAAAACCAACCCTCGCGTTTCGGAGGGGGATGTCGCCCGCGTGCTGAGTGACGATGTCCGGATCGCGCGCCTCCGCACGCTGCTGGCCGGCCCCGGGTACGTTCTGCCCGGTGAGGTGCGGGACCAGCTGGCGCGCGCCGAATCCGTCTGGACCATCGGTGTGGCCACCCTCGACTACGCGGCGTTCAAACCCGAGATCCCCGTGCCGGAGGACGCGCTCAAACGCTTTTTCGACGACAACGCCTTCCGCTACGTCGTGCCGCCCCGGATCGGGGTCGACTACGTCGACTGCCGCGCCAGCGACTTTCTCGGCGCGGTCACCGTCACCGACGCCGAGGTGCGCGCCTACTACGACGAAAACTCCGCCCGGTTCCCCAACCCCCAGGACAAAACGCCCGCGGGCGACAAGAGCGCGCCCAAACCGGACGCCGCCAAGCCGGTGAACCCGGACGCGGACTTTGCCGCGGTCCGGCCGCAGGTGGAACGCGCGCTCAAGGACGAGCGGGCGATGCATCTGGCCGCCAATGCCGCCGCGGACCTCACCGTGGCGATCTACGAGCAGCAACTGAAGCCCCACACGCCCGACTTCGCCGCCCTGCTGGCCGGCCGCAAGCTCGTGCTCAAATCGGTGCCTCCTTTCGACCGCACGAGTGCGCCCCAGGATCTTGGCTGGACGCCGCAGATCATCGATCGCGCGCTCCAGCTCAAAGCCGACCTCCCCGTATCGGACCCACTGCCCGCGGCCGACGGCAGTGTCGTGCTGTTCTGGCGCGAGACGCAACCGTCCTACCAGCCGACGCTCACCCAGACGCGGGACCGCGTCACCGCCGACTTCAAGGAAAACGAACGCCGCAAACTTTATGTCCAGCTCGGCCGGACCCTCCACGATCAACTGACGGCGCAGCTCAAGGGCGGCGGCACTCTGACCCAGGCGGCGGCGGTCCTCGCCGCTTCGGCCGGGCCGAAGCTCGAGGTCAAGGAGTATCCCGCTTTCGTCCGCCGCCAGCCGCCGCCGGACTTCCCGCCGGCCGTTCTCGGCGCGCTCGAGCGCCTCGATCAGGGCCAGGTGTCCGACATGCTGATCGTGCAGGACAAGGGCTATTTCGTCTACGCGCAGGGCCGGAAACTGCCTGACCTGGCCGACACCGGCGCGCAGTTTGCCGCCGCGCGGGCGCAGATGGCCGAACTGACCGCCGGCATCAACCAGAGTCTCTATCTCAGCGAAATCACCGCGCGCGAGTGGAAGAAGGTCGAACCCGCCGCCCCTTGAACCTGGAGACCGCCAGCCGGCGGCCGCAACCGCTGATCCGTTCCCGCCGCCGCCGGTCCAAAAAACTTCAACGACGCCCGGCCGGGCCGACAGATTGAGTGACACCATGCTCCCATCGGATCCGCCTGTCTTCCCGGGCCGGCCCGCCCGGACCCCGCATCGAATTGCCGAAACCTTCCCCGCCTCCGGGCGTCTCAGCCCCGGAGCGCCCAGCTTCAACGCTCGGTATCACCGCAATTGGCGACTGATGATAAAATTCCTCCAACCGTCTCCCCGTCCGGTGTGTTCTTAGCTGTCATCCTGCTGGCTGTCTCCTGCTCCCTGCCAACTCTCCCGCCATGTTGCACCGCCTCTGCTCGTTCCTTGCCATCAGTTCTCTCGTGGGCTTCGCCCTGCCCGCCGTCGCCCAAGACGCGCCGCCGGCCACGGCGACCACCCCGGCCGCGGCGGCGTCGGCGGCCCCCGCCACGGCGCCGCTCATGCTCGAGGACTGCATCCAGCGCGCGCTGCAGCACGGCTTCGACCTGGAAATTCAGCGGTACAACCCGGCCATCGCCAAGGACTCCGTGGACGTCGCGCGCGGTGCCTTCATCCCCACGCTGTCGCTGACCGGCTCGCAAAGCCACTCCAACACCGGGCCCATCGGCAGCGCTCCCGGCGCCAAAAGCGATGCCCGGCTCATCAACCTTGGAATCACCGAACTGCTCCAGACCGGCACCTCGGTCAACGTCAGTACGAACTTGGACCGTTCCGAGAACCACCCGGCCTCGTTCACCAGCTTCTACAACCCGGCCTACACGTCGGATGTCACCGTGGCCGTCACGCAGCCGCTCCTTCGCGGCTTCGGCACGGCTGTCACCACAGCGACCCTCAACCGCGCCCGGATCGGCTATGTCCGTGCCGGCTTCGACTTCAAGGCCCGGGCGCTCGACATTGTCGAGCAGACCGAGGGCGCCTACTACAACCTCGTCTACGCCCGCGAGCAGCTCAGCGTCTTCCAGTTCTCTCTCGACCTCGCCCAGAAGCTCCTCGATGAGGCGCAGGTGAAGAAGACCGTGGGCACTGCCACGGATATCGACGTGCTCCAGGCCCAGGTTGGCGTGGCCACCGCGCGCAGCAATGTCCTATCGGCCGAAAAATCGGTCAAGGACAGGTCCGACGCCCTCCTCGCCCTCATCGGCCGGTTCGAGCTCGATACGCCGCTCGGCGCGGCGAAATTCGATGACTTCACCGGCCAGCTCCCCGTGATTGAATCCTCCTTCCAGCTCGCGATGCGGAATCAGCCCGACTACATCTCCGCCAAGATGCAGCTTGATCAGCTCAAGCTCGATCTCTCCGTCGCCAAGGATGCCCTCAAGCCCACCCTTGATCTCAATGGCGCCCTCGGCTTCAACGGCACCAAGGGCAGTGGCTATGACGCGTTCAGCGGCGCCGCCAACCGGGACAACAACTCCTGGCAGGTGGGTTTCACGATGAGCTACCCGTGGGGCCAAGTCAGCGACCGAGCCCGCTACCGGCAGAGCCTGGCCACGCTCAACCAGCAGACCCTGCTGTTGCACCAGCTGGAGCAGAGCATCCTCGTTCAGGTCCGCTCCGCCGTGCGCTCCGTCGAGACCAACAGTGAGAAGGTTAAGATCGCCGCCCTGGCCGCGGAATACAGCTCCAGGCAATACGAGCTCGAACGCGCCCGCTTTGACGCCGGCCTCGCCACCAGCCGCGAAGTCCTGCAGACGCAGGCTGATCTCGAGAACGCCCGCGTCGCCGAGCTGCAGTCCCGCGTCACGCTCCAGAACTCGATCTCCGCCCTGCACCGCCTTGAGGGCAGCTCGCTCGAGCGCTACCACGTCACGCTGTCTGAATAAGGCCGCACCCCCGTGGCGCCGGCTCCTCGGGATGCCCGCCGCCCGGCGACCCTCCGGCGTTCCGGCCGGAGCGCGCCAATCCTCCCGCCCTTCCCCGCTGCCTTCCCCGTGCGCATTCTGGTCCGGTTGACTTTGTGGACGTGGTTCCTGGGCGCCCTTGTCGTCGGCCGCCTCGAACTACTGGCGCGCCTGCCGGCCTGGGGCCTCGCCGGCATCCCCGCGGGACTGATCCTGTTGCTGCTGGCCGCCGGCCTCGGCAGCCGCGCCCTCCGGGGCTGGATCGCCACGCTCGATCTGCGGCTGCTCGTATTGCTGCACGCCGTGCGTTTCTACGGCGTTTATTGCCTCGTGCTCTACCAGCGCGGCACGCTGACCTACGCCCTGGCCGTGCCCGGCGGCTGGAGCGACATTTCCGTGGCCCTGCTGGCGTTGGCCGCGGTCTTCCTGCCCCTGCGGGAGGAACTCCACCGCCAGGCCGTCATCATCTGGAACACCATCGGTGTCACCGGCCTGCTGCTGAACGCGGCCACCGCGGGCCGCATCGGGCTGGCACAGCCGTGGCAGCTCGACGCCTTCCGGCGTCTGCCGCTCAGCGTGCTGCCGACGTTCCTCGTCCCGCTCCTGCTGGCGACGCATGTCATCATCTTTGCGCGCCTGCTGCGGGAGCCTCCGGAAACAGCGCGTCCAGCGTGAGGCGGTCGGCGGCCAGGATCGGGTGCGGCGGCAATTGCGTCCGGAACCAAGTCAGCTGTTTCCTCACCAGCGCCCGCGTGCTCTTCACTATGACCGCCGCGAGTTCCTCCTCGCGGAGGCGCCCTTCCAGCATGGCGATCGTTTCGCGGTAGCCGATGGCCCGCGCCGCGCTCGGATTCCGTTTCAAGCCCGCGGCCAGCAGGCGCTTCACCTCCTCGACCAATCCGGCCGCCAGCATGGCCCGGATGCGCGCCTCGATGCGCGCGTCGAGCTCCGCCCGCGGCCGGTCCAGCTGCACCAGCCGCGTCGTCCATCCCGGGAACGGCGCCGGCTGGCGCGCGAACGCCGCGGCCAGATCCGCCAGCGTGCGTCCCGACGCCAGGCACCGCTCCAGGGCGCGCGCCACGCGCCGGGGGTTGCGGGTGTCGAGCGCGCCCAGCCCGGCCGGATTCAGGCGCTGCAATTCCGCCACCAGCGCGGGCAATCCGTTCCGTTCCAGCCGGTCCGCGACCGCCGCGCGCACCTCCGCCGGGACGTCCACCTCGTCGGCCACCGGCGCAAAAAACGCCTTCAGGTAAAAGCCGCTGCCGCCGGTGACCAGCACGGGCCGGCCGCGCGCGCGGATGGCGTCACCCGCCGCCCGGGCGGCCGCGACGTAGCGCGTGACGTCGCAGCTCTCCGTCACGTCGAGCAGGTCGATCAGGTGGTGCGGCACGCGCGCCCGCTCCGCCGCAGTCGGCTTCGCCGTGCCGAGGTCCATGCCCCGGTACAGGAGCAGCGAGTCGCACGAGATGATTTCCGCACCGCGGCTTTCCGCCCAGCGCAGCGCCCATTCGGTCTTGCCCACCGCCGTGGGCCCGGTGAGGACGTGCAGGATCGGTTCCATCGCCGGGCCGATGATCACGGAAACTCCGGCCGGTGCAATCCCGCTCCGTCCCGGCGCGCGCCGGGGCCGCGCGGTTCCGAGTTTTTGCGTGGCGTTCGCCGGCGCCGGTCGCATAGTGACGGGCCGCCATCCTCATGAACAAGAGCCTGCTCCACTCCCTCCGCAATGCCTTCCTTTCCGGCTTGCTCGTGCTGGCGCCGCTGGCCGTCACCATCTGGGTTTTCAACCGGATTCTCGCCGTCGTGGGGGGTACCTTCAGTCCGCTGCTCTTTCCGTATGTGCCCAGCACGCTGCGCAACGACGAATTCCTCAGCGTGGTCTGGAACGTGCTGGCGACGCTCATCGTCCTGGTCCTGATCACCGCCCTCGGCTACCTCTCGCGCTACGTCCTGGGCCAGTATTTCGGCGGCCTGGCCGAGCGCTTCATCCAGAGCATCCCCGGCGTGAACACCGTCTACAACACGGTGAAACAGATCGTCGACACCTTCTCCTCCCAGCATCGCAGTCTCTTCTCCAAGGTCGTCCTGGTCGAGTTTCCCCGCCCGGGCGTTTACACCGTGGGCTTTCTGACCAACCGGGCCAAGGGCGAACTGCAGGCCCGCACCACCGGCGACCGCTGGGCCGTCTTTGTCCCCACCACGCCCAATCCGACGAGTGGATTTCTCATGCTGCTGCCGCGCGACCAGATCATCGAACTGGAGATGTCGGTGGGCGACGGCATGAAGCTGATCATCTCGGGCGGCACGGTGATTCCGCCCTGGCCGGCCGGCGGCAGCCGGGGACCCATGGCGCCGGCGAGCCCGCCGCCGGCCGGTGGCACGGGGAATCCGTAGCGCCTCTCCTGCCCCCGCTCCCTTCCTCCTGCCGTGCCCGGCCTGCCGCTTCAAACCGAGGCGTTCGTGTTGCTGAAGAAGCCGACCGCCGACCGCTTTTTGCAATTCACGGTCGTGTCCCCCGGCTCCGGCGTGCTCCTGTGCCTCCGGCGCGTGGCCGCGCGGACAGCGTCCACCTCGGTGGCCCTCGATCTGTTCGACGAGGCGGACCTCTGGCTCGAAAGCTCCAACCAGGGTCGGACGTGGTTCGTCAAGGAGGTCCGCCTGCTGACCCGCCACGGCGCCATCGGGCGCAGCTACGACGCCCTGCGTTTCGCCTCCGCCTTTGCCGCGATCATCGCCCGCAATGCCGCGCCGGAGGAAAGCCGGGCCTCCGTGTACGCCCTCGTGCGCCAGACGTTCACGGCCTTCGGCGCCGCGGCCCGGCCGGACCTGGTCTACCTCAAGGCGCTCTACTGCTTCGCGCGCGACGAGGGCTACCCGGTCAAACAGGATTGGTGGCAGAGCCTGTCCCCCGACGATCGCACGGCCGCGGCCGAGATGTTGAACCGGCCGCTGGCGGTCCAGACCGCCGTCCCGCCGGCTGTGAGTCGCCTCACCAGCCGGCTCGAGGACTACCTGCGCGGACACACGGAGATTCTGCTGGAGTGAGAGTGGAAGTGAGAGTGAAAGCAGCGCGGATTTGCTTCGTCTCCCTTTCACTTTCACCCTCACCTTCACTCCGCCATGCAATTCTCCCTCGATGACCGCACGTGTGCGTTGAGCGTCGGCGAATTCGCCGGCTTCACGCTCGGGCCGCGCGACGCGGGCGCCGGCGGGTCGGCCGGGGTGTGGCGGGCGCAACTCGGCCAGGAATGGCACGCCCGCCTCCGTGCCCGGACGGAGCAGGATGTTGCCGCCCAACCGGCGGCCACCGCCGCCTTCGAGGTGCCGCTCACGCTCGGGTACGTCCATCTCGGGTGGCGGTTCACGTTCACCGGGCGCGTCGACCAGATCATCACCACGGCGGGCGCCATGACGGTTCGTGAGATCAAGACCGTGGCCGGCCCGCTGCCGGCCGACGCGGCGACGCTGCGCGCCGACTATCCCGACTACTTTGTCCAGGTCCTCACCTATCTGGCGCTGCTGCGCGTCGCATCGCGCTCGGTCGAAGGGCGAGGGTCGAGCGCCGAAAGCCACCCGATCCTTCCCTCGACCTTCGATCCTCGACTCTCGTCGCTCAGAGCCGAGCTCATCTTCGTCGAACTGGGCACTGGCCTCACCCAGACGATCGGGCTGGCCGCCGACGACGAGCTGCTCTTCCGGGTCCAGCTGGAGCGGCTGGTCGAGTTTCTCAACCTGCGGCAGCGGGCGCGCGACCGCCTGCGCCACCTGCGCTTTCGCCCCGCCTTCGCCACCCTCCGCCCCGGCCAGGAAACCATCCAGGCCGAGCTGGCGGCCGCCTTCGGCGATTTTGGAGACCGGATACCGGATACCGGAAAACCCACCAAAGATAGCATGGCACCAAACCTATCCGGTTTCCGGTATCATCAATCCCCAATCCTGTTCGAGGCTCCCACCGGTTACGGCAAAACGGGCGTTCTCCTCGAGTTCGCGCTTGGCCGGCTGCGGGAGGGCCGTTTCTCGCGCCTGCTCTATCTCACCGGCAAGTCGACGGGCCAGCTCCAGGTCATGACCACGCTGGCCGCGATGACCACCACTGACTCGCCCTCTTCCCTTTTCCCTCTTTCCTCTTCCCTCGCCGCCACGCCCGTGGCGGTGGCGGCCTGGCAGGTCCGCCCCAAGTCGGAGCATTGCGTGAACACGGTCTTCCACTGCGTGCGCGAGGCGTGTCCGTTTCTGGCGGATCTCGAAGCCCGCTGGCCGCACAGCGGGCTCGCCCGTTTCTACCTGCGCGAGGACCAGCCGCGCGATCTCGAGGCGCTCCGCGCCGCCGGCCGCGAGGCGCGCCTCTGTCCCTACGAAATCACCCGCGCCGCCCTGCCGTTCAACGACATCTGGATCGGCGATTACAACTATGTCTTCGCGCCCGACAGCCGCGGCGTCTTCTACGAACGCCCCGGCTTCAATCCGGCCGAAACGCTGCTCGTCATCGACGAGGCCCACAACCTGCCCTCCCGCGTGGCCAACGCCTGGTCGCACGTCGCGAGCGCCGCCGACGCCGAAGGGGTGCTGACCGAACTGCTCCACGCCCGGCCGCCGTCCTCGCTCTTGCTGGCCTGGGAAGGATGGACCCGGCTCCTCGGGGCGCTCAAGCACGCCGAGAGCCTTGATCCGATGACCGAGAGTGAGATTCGCGACACCGTCGGGCAACTGGCCGCGCTGGTCGCCGTCACGCCGCTCGATTACGCCGCCCTCGGGCCGCGCGCGTCGGAGCAGGTCTGGCGGATCCTCGCCCTGCGCGACTGGCTCGACGGTGATTTCCCGCCTCCGCCTGTCGCCGCCTCCGCACCATCCGGTACCCGGTCTCCCGTTTCCAAAATATCCACTTTGCTCTGGTGCCCGCGAGCCGGCGAACTGCACTTCACGTGCCTCGACGCCCCGGGCCTCATCGGCCCCACGCTGCGGGCGTTCGGCGGCGTCATCCTGACCTCGGCCACGCTACAGCCCGCCGCGGCTTTCGCCGCCGCCTGCGGGCTGGATGATTTCGGATTGGCGATACCAGAAACCGGAGAGAGCGGAGGCAACCTGTCGAAACGTCCACTTTCCGGTATCCGGTTTCCGAAATCCGAAATCCCGGCCGAACCGCCGGCCACGCTCGGCAAGCTGTCGCGCCGGGCCCGCAAAACCCTGCGCGAAATGACCTCCGGGGCCGCGCTGCTGCAGGTCGCCGAGGCGCGCGATGCCGCGCGGCCGCGGCTGCTCCTGGCCCGCGCACCGTGGCGCGAGCACGCCTACGCGGTCGGCGTCGACACGCGGGTTGACACGACATTCCAGCACCGCGCCCACCACTACGCGGTCACCGCGGCAACGGTCGAGGCGTTGCAGAGCGCGGCCGCCAACATCGCCGAAAGCCGCGAGTCTACGATCGAAGGCCAGAGCGCGCTTTCGACCTTCGACCCTCGACCTTCGACGGGGGCGATAGCGGTCTTCTTCCCGAGCTATGCCTACGCGGAGCACATCATCCAGGCGCTGGACGCTGTCGGCTCCCGGCTGCGGGCCGCCCTCCAGCCCCGCGCGGCCGACCTCGCCGCGCAAACCGCGTGGGTGGAGCAGTCGCTCACGCGGGTCGACGCGCTGTTCCTCGTGCTCGGCAGCAGCTTTGCCGAGAGCATTGACCTGCTCGGTGGGCGGGTGACGCATGCGATGGTGGTGGGGCCGGCGCTGCCGGAGGTAAACGCGATGCAGCGCACGCGCCTCACCGGGCTCGAGCGTGCCGGACTCAGCCGCGACGCCGCCTTCCGGCGGGTGTACCAGATTCCCGGCATGCAGAAGGTCAACCAGGCGCTCGGCCGGCTGGTCCGCGCGCCCGGCCAGCGGGCGAAGATCCTCCTGCACTGCCGCCGCTTCGCGGAACCGTCCTACGCTGCGCTGCTCGCGCCGGAATACCAGCGCGGCGAGATCATCGCCACCGACGAGGATCTGTCCGCGTGGCTGCACGCCTCCGGCCCGGCGGATTGAGCCACCTTCCCACGGCATGATCCCGAATCAGTGTTTCGGCGGAGCGGCGGTCCCGGCGGCGGGTGGCGGAGAGATGGCGGCCGGCGGCGGCCGGCGATGCGTCATTTCGAGCGTGCGCACCCAAATGCCCCCGGCCGTCTGTTTGTAGGCATCGGCTCCCGCCTGGGTGAGCAGTGTCGTCAGCTGCTGATTGGCTTCAGCGTTGAGGGCGGTGAGTGCCTCGACCCGCTGCTCCGGCGGCACGTTGCGGTCCGTGCGAATGGCGGTGGCGCGGGTTTGGATGCTTTGCTGGAGATTCCACACCGCGACCGCGTTGTCGGCGGGCAGCTGCAGGCTGCTGGCAATCCGGCTCGCGGTCTGGAAGCCGGAGTCGGTGGACTGCTGGTAAGCCTGGTACCGCTGGTCGCCCAGCGCCGTCTTGATCTGCGCCTGCAACTGCTGCTGGTCGGCCTGCCGCTGGCGCATCTGGTCCGGCGTCAGCATGCCGCCGGTGGTCATCGGATTGTAGCGCTGGTCGACCTGGCTCTGCAGGTCGTAGAGGGCGAGGAACTCCTGCTCCGACGGATTGAAATACGTCAGCTGGCTGCGGAGTCGCTGGGCGGTCGAGGAATTGTACAGATCGTACTGGCGCAATTCATCCGGTGTCAGGGCGGCCGCCAGGTCGGTCCGCTGTTCCTGCTCCAGGACCGCGAGCTTCTCGCGGTCCCACGGCAGGAGCATTCCGCCGGAGTCGGCGAAAATCTGCGTCCGGAGATCGTTATAGTCCCGCTGGAGGTGCTGGACCGCGTCGATCTTGTCGGACGGCAGGTTGCCGTACATGCGCTGCTGCAGGTAGTGGGTCCACTCGGACGTGGCCGAATCCGGCCCCAGCAGCTGCTTGAGGGTGTCCTGCTCCTCCCGGGCGAGCTGGCGGAGCGCGGTCATCTGGGGGTTGCTGTACAGCGAGAATTGGGAGCCGGCCTTCCAATAGGGCGGCGGCGGCTGGTCGCCGATGATCTGGCGGCGGCGGGCCGCAAACTGCTCGTCGAGGGTCGCCGCGACGATGGCGCGGACGACCGCGGGCGGAAAGCCAGCAGCGCGCAAATTAGCGACGAACGCCTCCAGGTCATCCGCGCGCAGGAGCTTCCAAGCGTCGGCGACCTGAATCCGCTCGGCGCCGGAGAGGGCGGCCACCTCGGTACCGGCGCCGGCCACTCCGCCGGCCGCGTTCCGGACGGACGCCGCCGTCTTGCCGGCCGCGGCGGTCGCACCGGCACCGGGCTTGGTCCGGGGCACCAGGACGACCACGGCAATGCCGACGGCGATCAACACAAGGAGCCAAACCAGCAACGGGGTGCGTTTCATGGGAGGTCGGAAAACGCACGCTGATCCCCGGAGTTGCGGGTGACAAGGCCGATCCCGCGCGCACCCGCCGGCGGCTTTTCGCTTTACCGGCCCGCCCGTCCCCGCCACAACGAAGGCTCGTGGCATCACCGACAAGCATTGGCCCTGAGGAGATCCAACACGCGATCCAGCAGCTGGCCTCCGCCATTCGCCGCCGTCACCCGGACGCCCCACCCGTGTTGCTCGGCGTGGCCAACGGCGGCATCATCCTCGCCCGCCGGCTCGCCCTCCTGCTCCCCGGCGCCCCCTGCGGCACGATCGACATTTCGTTCCACCGCGACGACATCGACCGCCACCCCATTCCCAAGGAGTTCGCCCCGACGTACATCCCGGGCGACGTGCGCGGCGCCACCGTGGTACTGGTCGACGACGTGCTCTTCTCCGGCCGCACGGTGAAGGCCGCGCTGGACGAGCTGTTTGACCACGGCCGTCCGACGGCGGTCGAGCTGGCCGTGCTGGTCGACCGTGGCGGCCGCCGGCTGCCCGTGGCCGCCGACTACTGCGGCCTGACCGTCACCGCGGCCGATTCCGAGCGGGTCGTGGTGACGCTCGATTCCACGAACCCGGCCCTCGATTCCATCACCGTCCGGCCCCGCTGAGCTCCTGCCGCCGATGTCCTCTTCGTCCACCCCCCCGATCACCTGGCACCGCCGCAACCTCATCGCCATCGAGGAGCTGAGCCGCGCCGAGATCGAGCAGATCCACGCGACCACGACCGCCTTCAAGAAGATCCTCCAGCGCAGCGTGAAGAAGGTGCCCGCGCTCCGCGGCAAGACGATCGTCAACCTCTTCTTCGAGCCGAGCACCCGCACGCGCATCGCCTTCGAGATGGCGGCCAAGCGTCTCAGCGCCGACGTCGTCTCCATTGACGCCGCCCACTCCAGCACCACCAAGGGCGAGACGCTGCGCGACACCGCGCAGAACGTCCAGGCGCTCAATGCCGACATGATCGTGTTGCGCCACTCCGCCGCGGGCTCGCCGCTCTACCTCAGCCGCCTGCTCAACATCCCGGTGATCAACGCCGGGGACGGCGCCCACGAACACCCGACCCAGGCGCTGCTCGACACCTTCACGATGAAGGAGCACCTCGGCTCGCTCCGCGGCCGCAAGGTGGTCATCCTTGGCGACATCCTCTTCAGCCGCGTGGCGCGCTCCAACATCTGGGCGCTGACCAAGCTCGAGGCCGACGTCACGCTCGTGGGGCCCTCCACCCTCGTGCCGCACTGGTTCACCGCGCTCGGCGTGAAGGTTTCGCACGACCTCAAGTCGGCGCTGGCCGACGCCGAGGTCGTCATGCTCCTGCGCATCCAGCACGAGCGCCAGACCTCCAGCCATTTTCCCTCGCTGGGCGAGTACACGAGCATGTTCGGCCTCAACAAGACCCGCGCCTCGTGGCTCAACCCCAAGGCCATCATCATGCACCCCGGCCCGATCAACCGCGGCGTCGAGATCGACAGCGACCTCGCCGACTCCCACCGCAGCGTGATCCTCGAACAGGTCCACAACGGCATCGCCGTGCGCATGGCCGCGCTCTACCTGTGCGCCGGCGGCCAACCCGAGGCGGTCGCAACGACCGCATAAAAGTCCAAGCTCCAAGTTCCAATTCCCAGGGAATACCCAATGGCCAGACTCTCCAGAAAGCACCCCGATCCCGCGGCCGGCAGTCTTGGATCCATCTCCCTTCCGCCTTCCCTGGAGCTTGGAATTTGGGATTTGGAGTTTGCCCCATGAGTTTGCTCTGGATCAGCAACGCCCGCGTCATCGATCCCGCGGCCCAACGCGACGCCCCCGGCGATCTGTTCATCGCCGACGGCCGGATCGCCGCCGGCTTCTCCGCGGCCCAGAAGAAGCAGGCGGAGAAGATTGACGCCCGCGGCCTCGTCGCCTGCCCCGGCCTGGTCGACATCCACGTGCACTTGCGCGAGCCCGGGCAGACGCACAAGGAAACCATCCAGACCGGCAGCTGCGCGGCGGCGGCGGGCGGCTTCACCACCGTCGTCTGCATGCCGAACACGACGCCGGTCGCGGACAGCGCGGGCACCATCGAATACATCAACAACGCCATCGAGCGCGGCGCGGTCGTGCATGTCTATCCCACCGGCTGCATCACCGTCGGCCAGAAGGGCGAGCAGCTCGCCCCCACCGGCTCCCTCAAGCGCGCCGGGGTCGTCGCCATCACCGACGACGGCCACTGCGTCCAGAACAACGAGCTCATGCGCCGCGCGGTCGAATACGCGACGATGTTCGACCTGCCCATCCTCGACCACTGCCAGGACGAGGCCATGACCCAGGGCGCCGCCATGAACGAGGGCGTGATGTCGACCCGCCTCGGCCTGCGCGGCTGGCCGCACGCCGCCGAGGACATCATCGTCTCGCGCAACGTCATCCTGTCCACCTACACCGGCGGTCACATTCACCTGCAGCACGTCACCTCGAAATACTCGGTCGACCTCATCCGGCGCGCCAAGGGCCGCGGCGTCCGCGTCACCGCCGAGGCCACGCCCCACCACCTCGCGCTCACCGACGACGCGCTCGCCGGTTACGACCCGAATTTCAAGATGAACCCGCCGTTGCGCACCGAGGAGGACCGCCGCGCCCTCATCGAGGGGCTGCGCGACGGCACGCTCGACTGCGTCGCCACCGATCACGCGCCGCACACCGATTACGAGAAGGACAAGGAGTTCGACTTCGCGCCGTTCGGCATCACCGGCCTGGAGACGGCCCTGCCGGTCGTGCTCGACGTGCTGCACCGCCAGAGCCGGTTCCCGCTCCCCGCCGTCATCGCCCTCCTCACCCACAAGCCCGCGCAGGTGCTCCGGTTGCCCGCCGGCACCCTGACCGAGGGCGCCGTGGCCGACGTGACCCTGTTTGATCCCGAGGAGAAGTGGCTCTACGACGCCAAGGCCGGCTTCAGCAAATCCGGCAACTCCCCCTGGCACCGCCAGACGCTCGCCGGCCGGGTCAAGACCACGATCGTGTCCGGCCGCGTCGTTTACGACGGAACCATCATCACGGAAATCCGTCCCTAGCGGCGCCCGTGAATCGACTCTCTGTCCTGCTCCCGCGAACCTGCTGCCCGCGCCGGCTGCTCCCGGCCATGCTGGCCCTGGGCCTGGGCGCCCCCGGTCCGGCGCGCGCCCAGACGGAGGCGCCCGTCCTGCTTTCGACGACCGCCGGCCAAGGCGCCGCGGCCCCGAGCAGCCTGCCGGAGTTGCAGGTCAAAGCGGCGGCCGGCGACCCCCGCGCCTGCATGCAGCTCGGCGTGATCTTTGAAACCGGCGACGGCGTGAAGCAGGACTACGCGCAGGCCCGCGCGCTGTACGAAAAAGCGGCGGCCGGCGGCGTGGCCGAGGCGATCTATCGGCTCGGCAAGTTTCAGCAGGATGGATTGGGCGTCCCCTCCAACCCGGCCCGGGCGTCCCAGCTTTATCGGCTGGCGGCGCTCGCCGACGTGCCCCTCGCCCAGTACAACCTCGGCGCCATGCTGGTCAGCGCGCGCGGCGTCAAACGCGATTTCGTTGAAGGCCTCGCCTGGCTCATCCTCGCCGCCCGCCACGGCGTCGCGCCCGAGGGCGAGCAGCGCGTGCGCGCCCACCTCGCCGACCGGCCGCAGGATATCACGGCGGCCGAGCGCCGGGCGGAGGATCTGCGCCGGGAGATCGCCACCCGCCACGGCGCCAAACCGCCCTGGCCGCCGCCTGAGCCCGAGCCGGAATTGCTGGCGCCCGACGTCGCGAAGCCTCCGGCGGACGTGCCGAAGATCGACCGGCCCAGGATGGAGGCGCCGAAAATCGCGCCGGCGCCGGCGTTGGCCCTGCCGCCGCCGGTCCCCCCGACCGCCGGAACATCGGGATCGTCAGGTTCGTGAGACCCCGCCGCCGACGGGTGCCGTTCGTGCGCCTCGTTGACGCCTGGAGCAGGACGCGGCTGATGATCCGCCGCCTTCGCACCGGCGGCCCCTTGGGCCTGACTTCATCCTTTCGAGTTGGTTTCGGCTCGCTCGCCGCCAAGACTGCCACCCGTCTCCATGTCCATCCTACTTGAACCGATCGTCACCGTCTTCGAGTACGTCCTGATTCTCGCCGGCGCCGGATTCATCGCGTGGCTGTTTCTTCACCCCGCCGGCCGGGCCGCCCGCGCGCGTCCGGCCGGGCTGCCCGTCTGGGAGGTCAGCATCAGCGATTTCCTGTTGCTGGCGTGGCTGGTCGTGGCGCTGGGTTTCTCGGCCCAGCTGCTCCTGCGCCTCATCGTCGGCGCCTCGCTCCGCCGCCTGCCCGAGGCCGAGACCGCCCAGCTGATCGTCTACGGCTCCATGTTCCATATCGGCGCAATCTTCACTTGGATTTTTGCCCGCTGGTATCTCCCGCGCCGGCGTACCCTCGAGGGCCTCCCGGCGGCCGTCCCGTCCCGCCGCTCCCCGGGCCGGATCCGCCGCGACGCGCTGCTGACCTTCCTGGCCTCCATTCCCCTGCTCACACTTGCCGACCTCGGCTGGGAGCCCCTGCTCAAGGCCGTGGGGTTGCCCACTGACCACCAGGAACTCGTCGACCTTTTCGTCCAAGTCCAATCGCCCGTGTTGCTGGCCGTCATGATCATCTTTGCCCTGACGGTGGCGCCCATCAGCGAGGAATTGATCTTCCGGGCGGGACTCTTCCGCTTCCTGCGCACGCGCGCGCCGCGCTGGGTCGCCTTTGCGGCGAGCGCCGGCCTTTTCGCCCTGCTCCATGGCAACTGGGCCAGCTTCCTGCCCCTTTGTGTCCTCGGCGTGGTGTTCGCCGTCGCCTACGAGCGCACGGGCAGCCTCGCCGTGCCGATTCTGGCCCACGCCCTGTTCAATTTGAATTCCCTCGTGCTCGTGCTCGGCGGCGCCACGTAGGGATCCCACCGCCCTTTTATTTTTGCCCGCACTTTCACTCTCACTTTCACCCTCCCTCTCACTTTCACCTTCCCTTTCACTTTCACCCTCCCTCTCGCTTGCGGATGCATCCTTTCACGAAGCGACCTGCGGAATCCGTGTCCGCCCTCGGCGAGACGCGCCTGATCGCGCGCATCCGCGGCTGGTTGGGCGACGTCTCCCCGCCCCCGCCGTCTGGCATCGGCGACGACTGCGCCGTGCTGCCGCCCAACGCCCGCCGGCAGCTGATCACGACGGATCCCGTGGTGTACGGGCGACATTTCGATGATGCGGTCCCGCCGCGCCGGGTCGGCGAAATGCTGCTCAAGCGCAACCTCAGCGACCTCGCCGCCATGGGCGCCCGGCCGACCGCCGCGGTCGTCGCCCTGGCGCTCGACCCCCGCGTTCGCACGCGCTGGCTGGAACAGTTCTACCGCGGCCTCGCCGCGGCGGCCCGGCGCTTCCGCGTGCCCGTGGTCGGCGGCGACGTGGCGCAAGCCGATGGTTTTCTCGGCGCGTTCCTCACCCTCGTCGGTGAGGCGGCCGGCCCGCGGGTACTCCCGCGGGCGGGTGCGCGGACCGGAGATTGGATCTATGTCACCGGCGTGCTCGGCGGCAGCCGGCTCGGCCATTTCTGGCGGTTCACCCCGCGGCTCGCCGCGGGCGCCTGGCTGGCGCGGCGGCGCGAGGTGCGGGCGATGATGGACGTGAGCGACGGCCTCGCCAAGGACCTGCACGACCTCACGCCTCCGGGCGCCCGGCCGGCGCTCACCGCCGCCGCCCTTCCGGTCAGTGCCGACGCCCGCGCCTGGGCCCGCCGCACCGGGCGCACGCCGCTGCATCACGCGCTCTGCGACGGCGAGGATTATGAACTGGTCTTCGCCGTGGCGGGCCGCGCCGACCGGCCGGCCCTGGAACGCGCCTGGCGGCGCGCGTTTCCCCGCCTCCGCCTCACCCGCATCGGACGATTTGCGCCGGCCGGCCGCCTCCCGCCGGATTCCCTGCGCCTCGAGAAATTCCACGGCTATGAGCACCTGCAGTGAGCCGGCCGGCGTTTGTAACGGTTTACGTTACAACCCGGGAAAAGCAGCCGGGCCGGAGTGGCGCGCGGTCAAGGGCACGGCGCCATGAACATCTTCTATGAACTGCGCGGCGGCGTGAGCACGGAATCGGCCGAGGCGACCCGCGCGCTCGGGGCGCGCCTCGCCGCCGCCCTGCCGCCCGACGTCACCCTCGCCCTGCACGGGGACCTGGGCGTCGGCAAGACGACCTTGGTGCAGGGACTCGCCCGGGGTCTGGGCATCGCGGGTGCCGTGACCAGTCCGACGTTCAACATCCTTCATCTCTACCGCGGGACCTGCACGCTCGTGCACCTTGACGCCTACCGTCTGGACAACGCCCGGCAGCTGGACGAGCTGATGCTGGACGATTTTCTGGTGTCGCCCTACTGCGTCGCGGTCGAATGGCCGGACAGGATCGCGACGTGGCTGCCGGCCGATGCCCTGCATCTGTCCCTCGACATCGAGGCGCCGGGCCGGCACCGGCTGACGTTGCGCTGAGCCGGGCCTGGCTCAGGCGGGATCATGCCAATGGACACAACGCCGCTCGCAAATTTCCTGAACAATCGGTGTGTCCGGTAGGAAGCCCGCTTGCGGGCGATGATCGGTCGCGTCCGCCTTCGCCATGGGCTCCGGCGAGACAAGAGCGACCTTCCTACGGCATGACCCCGGCTCAGGCGGGCTTCCGGCCCACGGCCAGGATCGACGAGCCCCAGGCCCAGCGGCCGCCGGACCGCAGCCAGGCATGCTCGATTGCCATGAGGCCGCGCAGCAGTGCCTCCACCGGCGCCGGATAAAGTTTCACATCGCTCGTGTCGTCGGGCCGCGCGAAGAGCTTGCGCCTGGCCACGATCAGCGGAAACGGCAGGGCGTTCCAGTGGGTGTTGAGCTCCAGATTGAATCCGGCCGCCGTCATCAGTCCCGCCACCTCCGCCCGGACGAACCGATGCTGCGAGTGCACCGCCACGTCGTGGTAGGACCAGAGCCAGCGGTAGGCCGGCACGTTCACCACGACCCATCCGCCCGGCCGCAGGCAGCGATGGAATTCGCGCAGGGCGGCGGCGGGTTCGTCGAGCTCGTACAGCACGTCCGCCGCCACAATCGCATCGCACGCCGCCGCGGCCAGCGGCAGCGCGGTGACCGAGCCCGGGACGATGCGGGCGCGACACCGGCGCGCCGCCAGCTCGCAGGCGAGCGGCGAGAGGTCGAGACCCGTGATCCGCCAGCGGGGCTCCCGGCTTTCGAGGCGGCGAATCAACCCGCCCGATCCGCAGCCCGCGTCGAGCACGTCGCAGGCGGCGTCGCCCAGACGCGCCCGGAGGACGCGGTGGATGTGGCCGTGCAGCGACCGGAAATACCACATCCGGTCCTCGACTCCGGCCATCTTGCCGTACTCGGCGGCTTCCATGGCACGTCAGACTAGGCCCGCGTGGCTCCGTGGCGACGGGAAACACCACCTCCGCCCGGCCCCCGCCACCGACACTCAGCCGGAACGATGCAATTGAACCCCGATCTGCCCATGAAGCGATTTGCACCGAATGGTGCCTGTAGGGCCCGGTTCTGCTGGCCAGCAGAACCGGGCCCCTTCGCTCGAAAAACGGCCTGCCGACAAGCCCGTTCGACAAGCTCAGGGCCCCGAGCCTGTCGAGGGGCGGCAGCCCTACATTTGGCTGCATGCTTCCGGCTCAGGAGGGATTGGACTCGTCCGGCGGGTCGTCGAGGTCGCTGGTCAGGCCGCTGTCGGCTCCGCCGGTCTGGCCGGTGGCGGGCTCGCCCAGCACGCGCAGCTGCAACTGATGCAGCCCGACGGCCCGCAGCATCAGGCGTTGCTCGCTCACGCGAATGGCGGGCTCGGGAGTGACGAGATCGAAACGGCTGACGCCGGGCTGCAAGGTCACCTCCGGCAGCGCGACCTCCTGCGTTTCGGCCCCGAGGCGCAGGTGCGCCTGCTCCCGGCCGTTGACCAGCAGCCGCAGCGTCCGCTCGCCCGCGCTGCTGAGCACCAGCCGCACGGATATCTTCAGGGGATGGGGATACGGATTGAAGTAGGCCAGCGACGCCGATCCGTCGGTCCAGCGCGGCAGGTAACCGAGTTCGCCGGCCGGCCGCCGGTTCCAGCCCCGGCCGAAGGTGAGCGACCGGGCGAGGGGCAGCCGCGGCTGGGCTGCCGGGTGCAGCAGCACGACCACGAGGTTCTTCATCGGCGCCTGGATGACCTCGGTGCGGCCGGCGGCCGCGAGTTCCTCGAGCAGCCGCACGGCATTGTCCGGATAGCCCTGGCGGTTGATGTAGAGGGCGCGGAAGCCATAGCTTTCCAGCGCCTGCACCAGCGCCGCCGGGTCCATGCGCCGGCAGTCGCTCTGCCAGGTGCCGCGCGCCCGGTTCTTGCTCTCGCCATAGGAGAACCGAAGCGTGCGGGTGGCGAGGTACGGCCGGAAATGATCGTATTCGTTCACCCGGAGCTGCGGCAGGCCCTCCGGAAAATCCAGGATCGGCAGCTGGAAGACCATCGCTCCCGGACCCAGCCGCTGCTCCAGCTCCGCCCCTAGCCGGCGGTCGCCGTCGACCCGATCCGCGACGGACTTCTCGCCCTCGGCATCGCGTCGGACCGGCAGCTGGTCCCACAGGCCGATGAGGGCGACGAGCCCCGCCACCCCCAGCCGCACCCCCGGCCGCCAGGTCCGCGTGAGGCGGGACAGCCGCGCCACCAGGAACAGCAGGGCGAGGGCGAGCAGGAAGATGCTGTAGCGGTTGGAGGCGCGGAAAATGTCCAGGCCGAAGTAAAAGGCCAGGATGCTGTTGATGCCGCCGATGGCGGAAAACAGCAGGATCCAGATCGTGGTCAGGGCGTAGCCGGGCATCAGGCGCCGCCGCTCCACCAGCAGACTCCGGAGGAACGCGAGCAGCAGCCAGAAGAACCCGACCGCGCCAACGATGCCGAGATAAGGCGAGAAGGTCTCGCCGCGCCAGTCCGTCCAGCGCAGATACCGGTTGCCGATCGCCGCCAGCCAGGCGCCGTGGTGCCGGCTCGACGGCATGAACAGCTCGATCGGCTTGAGGCCGTAGATCTCGGTCCCCGCATAGTTGCGCACGAGGAGGGAGGTGCCGCCCTCGTCAATCACATTGATCTCCATGTGGGCGTGGATGGCCGCGAACACGAGCACGGCCAGGACGCCGCAGACCAGACCGAGCCGCACGTTCACCGACCAGCGCGACCGCAGCCAGCGCACGAGCACCGACCAGGCGAGGAGCTGGAGATACAGGAAAACGTTGTAGGGATTGCTCGCGCCCAGCGCCGCCGCCGTGCCGTAGCAGAGCCAGCGCCACGCCGGACGGGCCGTCATGCGCCGGCCGGCCACAATGAGCCAGCAGGTGAACAGCGCCAGCGGCACCGTGTAGGTGAATGTCAGCCACAGGTGCGGCAGAAACCGGGTCAGGCTGAAGAACGAGAACGCGAACAGCAGCGCCCCCGCCATCGCCCACTCCCAGCGATGCCGCAGCCATCGCGCGCACAGGTAGAACGACCACGCGGCCGTGAGGTGCGCGAGCAGCAGGGCCACGTTGCTCGTCGCCGCCACGCCGATCAGCCGCGCCAGCAGGCCAAGCCCGTAGTTGCTCAGATCGTCCGAACCGGGATACTCGTCCCAGCTGGCCACGAAAGGCGCGCCCAGCCGGTGCACCCGGTGGGAGTGAAAGGGGACCAGATCGCCCTCCGCCGCCGCCTGGATCCGCGCCAGGATCTCCAGCGAATCACCCGTGTAGTCGAGCGGCAGCGACCAGCTGGACCACGTCACACGCTCGTAGTGCCAGCACCAGATCGCGGCCGTCAGCAGGGAAAGTACGACAAAGCGCACCACGCCCGCGCGGTGCGGCTTGGAAATGAAGGGTACGGGTAACAAGAGTTGAAAACCGGACGACCAGCGGGCGGCGCGACGGGTCGATCACGCCGCTCTTCACCGTACGATCAAATCAGCTCGCCCGGGGCTGACAAGCCCGGGAAACCTGGAATTTCGTACGATATTTTCCACCGGCGGGCGGCCGGC
>CAZAFS010000014.1:0-23566 GCA_964484165.1 uncultured Opitutaceae bacterium
GAGCGTTAACGGCGCCCAGGCGGCAGTGCAAAAGTCGCCCCAAGGCTTGGCTTGCATTGCGGTGCCCGCCGGGAACTCCCACGTTGACCTGCGCTATCGGCCACCATGGGGACTCGCCGCCCTTTTTTGGCTTTCGCTATCCACCGCCGCGGGTCTGGCGTTGATGGCGATCGGGATGATCTGTCGTCATATGCGGCAGATTCGATCATGCCCGAGTCCCTAGCAGAATAATGGCTACGACCTTAGTTCCCAGTTGGCAGACGTTTTGCCGCCAGCGCCGCGGCAAGGCGATCAGCATCGTGCCCGCCGCCGCGCCGTCATGAAGGTCCGCATCGCAAACTTCCGTTGGCGTGCCCTGCTGCCGGCGGCACGCGCGCTGGCGGTGGTGGCGCTCGCCGGCGCGATCGCGAGCCCCTTTCTGACCACCCACGGACTCGGCACGGACGAGGCGATGAATTACAGTCTGGCCGTGGCCGACGGCGTCACGCAGATGCGCGCGGGCTACTTTCCGGTCCTCGTCGGCCAGACCGAATTTGCCTGGAACGGGCGGATACATCCGCTCCGCACGGCGCCCGGCCTGATCTATGCCGCCGGCCTGCTCGATGCGGCGACCGGCCACCGGCTGGGCTTTTGGACGCTGCAGAATCTCGTGGTGGCGGCGGGTCTCGCGGCCAGCGTGCTCCTGCTCCATGGCGGCCTGCGCCGGTGGGTGCGGGCCGGCCCGGGACCGGCCCTGGTTGCGACCGCGGCCTTTGCCCTCGGCCCGGGCCTGCTGGCGCCGGCCTACACCGGGGACCTGTATATGACGGTGCTCGCGGCGCCGTTGGTCGTGCTCGTGATCCTCATCAACCTGCGGAGCCTCACCAATCCGGCGCGGTCGGACTCGTGGCTGCTCGCGGCGGGACTGGGTGGCGCCTGGTGGGCGCATGCGCCCGTGGCGGGCTGGCTCACGATCATCACCGCCGGCTTGCAGGCGGTCGGACTGGTCATCGGACCCAACCGCCTCTCCCGGATGCGACAGCTCGCGGTGCTGGCGCTCGCCGGCGCCGCGCTGGCGGCCTATCCCTTCGCCTCGGTGCTCACCATCGAGACCGGCCGGGATCTGAATCAGGACTATGTCGGCACGATCCTGAAACAGGTTTACGACGGCGGACTGGGAGCTCTCCGGCCGGTCAACGGCCGCGCCTACGCCGTGGGCAATTTCCAGCTGGGCTACCTGCTGTGGTTGCTGCTGGGCGCCACTTGGTGGCGGGTGCTGGCGGTCCGGCCGGCTCGTGGCGCGATTTCGTTCCGCGAGCGGCTCGTCGTCGGGTCGGCCCTGGCCGCGGCGGTATTTCTGTTTGTCCTCGTCCTGCCGGTGCCCGGAGTGACGGCTCATCTCTGGCGCCTGCTCCCCGCCCAGCTGGGCATGATCACCAACATCTGGCCGATGCAGCGGCTCTATCTGATCGGCTCGGTGCTCGTGGCCGGGGCGACGGGCCTGGCGTGGACGAGAATTCCGCCCGCCTCCCGGCGCGGGAAACTCCTGGCCGCGATCGTGGTGGGGGTCGGCCTGGCGTGGTCGGCAGCGGAAGCGAGATTCTTCATCATCGACCGGGGCTTTGCGTCGCGGAGGACTGCCGCGGAGACCGCCCGCCTGCACCGGGCCGACAACCTCGATCTCACGGTCACCTCTTACGCCTTTCTCGGGGTGCCCGACACCTTCTACTACGGCGCAATGGACCCCCGGTTCGAGGCCCGCTTTCTCCGCGCCGGGCGCCACGAGGTGACCGGCAACTGGGAGGCGGCGCGGGGCCCGGCGGGCGCCGTCGTCGCCGAAGGCACCCTGGCCGTGGCGCGGGTGTTCAGCCCGAAGGATTTCACGCTGGCGCCCCAGCTGAAGCTCGAGCCGGGCAAATACTATCTGCTGTCGCTCGATCAGGTCGCCTCGGTGGAAGGACAACTGGAATTCCACGGGCCGGACTATTTTCGTCGTTACCTCTTGCAGGATCAGATCGCCGCCCATGGGTTCGGGTTGCTGCCGGGCAACCGCCAGGATCTCGCGCTGTCCAACAGCCGGGCCCAGCCGGTTTCCCTCGAACTCGTCCTGGCGCTCGATTCCGCCCAACCGCAGTGGACCTCAAAGTCCGCCTTCGCGCATTTTGTCCTGCGCGAGGTCGACATGGACCGCCTGCCCGCGCGGCTGACCTCCCTGCTGCCGCTGACCTATGCGGTTTCCAGTCCGGCGGACGACTGCTGCCTGGAGACGGCGCGGCGGTATGTGCCCGGCTATCGCGCGATCGTCAACGGGCAGCCGGAGCGGGCGTTCCGGTCGCCCGCCGGCAACGTGATGGTGCCGGTGCCCAAAGGCGACAGCACCGTCATCGTGCGCTATCCGGGTCCGCTCGTCGTGCGCGCGGCTTTGGGGATCAGTCTGCTCGCGGGGTGCGTGATCGTGATCGTCGTGGCGGGCCGCGCGGCGGGTTTCGAGTGGTCGCGATGGCGGCGCGCGCCGCGGCCGCTGGTGGGGGCGGCCAGCTGGCCCTTCCGCACCGGACGGCGGTTCGGCGTGACGGTCCTGGCTGCCGGCGTGCTCGCGTTCGCCGGCGTCGCCTGGCACCGGCACGCGGTCTTCCTCCGAGCCGTCGGGCCGCTCCGCATCCGCGTCTATCTGCCGCTCGGCCAGGAGGGGCGGCGACAGCCGATCCTGACTACCGGCCGGCACGGGGCGGGCACCGTGGTCTACGCCGCCTTCCTCGACGAGAACCACCTCCGGGTGGGCGCGGAGATCTGGGGCAAGGATTATGAGTCCGAGCCGCTGCCGGTGAACTTTTTCCACGAGCAGGAATTTGTGATCGATTCCAGCGCGCTGTATCCGGCGGACCATCCCGCGGTGCGCACGCTGAATCCACTGGCCCGCCACCAATTGCGCGGTGAACTCCGGGTCGAACTGAACGGGCAACTGGCGCTCGCCGTGCCGCGCGACGCGTTTCCATCCACCTTGGATGAAATCACGGTTGGCCGGATGCAGATCGGCGCCTCCACGGCCGAGGCCCGGTTCACCGGTGACATCGTCGCCGTCGACCGCCTGCCCATCGCGCAGCCGGTGATGCTCGCGCCGGGCGCCGCCCTGCGGCTGCGCTTGCGATTTTCCGCCGCCGCGGGGCACGCCGAGCCGCTGGGCGCATTCGGTCCCGGCGGACGGGACGGCCTCTGCTATGTGGCGCATCTTCCGCATGGAGCGGTGAAGTTCGGGTATGTCCGGCCCGACGGCACGACCGCCGAGTCCAGCCCGGTGACTAGTCGACCCGGCCAGTCTCACGACGTGCAGATCGAGCTGGGCCCGGCAGAGCGCGGCGGGCCCGGGCTGGCGGTGGCCGTTCGCTATGACGGCCGGTCCATGCTCGGTCCGTCCTCGCTGCCGCCCTCCGCCCGTCCGTTGCTCGCGACCGTCGGCCTGAACCCACGTGCCGCCGCCGGCATCGCCACCCGCTTCACCGGCCCGGAACTCACCGTGCTCGCGCCCGCCGCCGAGCTTCCGGCGCCGGCCGCAACGCCTGCCGGACCCTGCCGCATGATCGTGATGTTCCCCGGCGACAAGGCCGGCCAGGCCGAGCCGCTCGTGGTCACCGGCCAGACCGGAGCCGGTGATTTTGCCTACGTCAGCTACGTCGACGATCACCACGTGCGGTTCGGCTTCGACCATTGGGGTGTCGGCGGCAAAGTCAGCGAGCCGGTGACGCTGGATCTCGACGCGCCGCATCTCCTCGAGGTGAGCATGGGATCGCTTTATGGCGGCGCCGCGGACGACCCGGCGTGGAAAGCCGTGCCGCCGGAAGAGCGCGTCCGGCTGCGGCGCCAGCGGTGGATCCGGCTCGACGGCCGGACGGTGCTCGAGGCGGACCTGCCCTGCCACCCGACCACGGCGGGGCAGATCACGCTGGGGCGTAACCTGATCGGCGGCTCCACCTGCGCGGCGGAATTCTCCGGCGTCATCTATTCCGTCGCGCGCCCCGCTCCGGACTCCTGAGCCGGAACGACCCGTCGCGCCGCAACAAAACCGTCGCCAAGGCACACCCGCTCTGCATCGTCGGGGCCATGGTGAAATGGATTCTCGTCGCCGCCGGCGCGCTGCTCCTGGCGGGCTTCATCTACTGGCAGCTCACCGCGACGAAGACCGCCTACGTCAACGGGCTGCCCCAATACAACCGGCTGCCCGGCCGCGAGTTCGTCTTTGAGCGCGACTGCTATGTCTTCAAATTCAAACATCACGACACCGACTGGCCGCTGGTCGGCGCCCACGCCCCCGGTTCCCTCCTGAGTGTCGCCGACCTGCCGGCCGAGGTTTCGCCGAAATACGTCGGGGCGGACCTGCCGGCGGTGCGGATCCTGGATGTGGTGCGCGTCGGCGATCGCTTCCGCATCGTGTCGGTGCGGCGCGACACGAACCGCCGGGGCACCAAGATTACGTTCGAGATCCTGTTCGCCGACGAATCCACGCGACCTTATCCGCGCGTGGATGCCTATTGGATCATGGATCACCATCCCGAGCAGGGCGGCGAAGCGCCCTCCATCCTGCCCGATTATGCTGTCCCATTCGTGGCGGATTGACCGGCGGCCGGGCCGGAGCCGGCACGCTCCTCCCGGCGGGGTCGGGAGCCCCGAGGCGCGTATTTATCACTCGGGCCGCGCGGCCCCGATTTGGCGGCATCAGCGATGAAACGGATCGGTCGCAGCCTGCATCAAGCCGTCGCGGTCGGAGCGTCCCTCGCACTGATCCTCTGGGCCGGTCTCGGAACCCATGGCGCACCAGAGGCGGGCACTGGGCCCAATAATCTGGCAGTGACCGCGGTCTGCGTGATCATCGGATATCTGCTCGGCGCCGGCCTGGTGGTCTGGGCGACACGCCACTGGTTCGCCGATCTCGGCCCTGGGTGGCGGTTCGGCGGCCTGCTGGCGCTCGGTGCCGGCAACTACGCGCTGTCGCTGGTGGAGCGGCCGACGCGCGAGGCGGTGACCATGGCGGCCGCTTACCTCGCTGGTCTCGTGGCGCTGACGGCCGTCATCGCCGCGGTGCGCAGCCGGTCGCGCCTCACCCTTGGCGCCAGCCTCGCCGTGATGAGCGCCGCCTGCGGTCTGGCGGCGGCCTTCCGCCCGGTGTGGATATATGCCCTCTGGGTGCCGGCGGTCGTCACGGTCGTGCTGGCGCGGCGGGGCGCCGCCCTCCCGGGTCGGCGCCCGTTTCACCGATGGCTGCTGGTCGGGTGCGGCTGGCTCCCCGCCATCGCCCTCTGCACCATCCGGCTCCTCCGGGGCGGGCTGCGCATCGGCGATGCCACCGCGCCCCACGCCCCGGCCGGAATGGCGGCCTTGGGATCCTGGCTGCTCAGTCCACCCGGCTATGATCGTTTCTTCCCGTTTCTCCAAACGCCGGTGGAGCGCTGGGGCCTGCTGTGGTGCGCCCCGCTGGCCATGCTTGGGCTGGCCTTTCCGCTGACTCTGCTGCGGCGCGATCTGCGCCGCGATTCGACTTGGATCGTGGGCGGCGGCTTTGCCTGGAGCACCGCGGTCTCGATCCTGCTCGCGCTCAGTCTGGCGCCCGGCGCCAACCCGGCCGACCCGGGCGACCTCCTGCCCCTGCTGCTCTGGCCCGGCATCCTGGTCCTTTTCACCTTGGCGCAGACCCTGCGCCGCGGGCCGGTGGTGCGCCGATTGGCCGTCGGCGTCCTCGGTGTTGTGGTCGCATGGACCGTCGTCCACAACTCCCTGCTGCTTTGCGCCCGTTATGCCCGGCCCGACCGCTTGCGTCCGCTGGCCCGGCTCGTGAACCGGCCGGTGGGGCTCGTCGAGCGGTGGGGCGGTGTCCGCTATGGTCCGATCGCGATCCGTCTGCTGATGTCTGACGTCCCGAACCATCCGGTCGAGCCGCTCGTGGTGACCGGACAGGGCCGGGACGCGCTCCTGATCAAATACCTGAGCAAAGACACCGCGCAGGTGGTTTTCGACCACACCGGCCAGGGCGGCCCATCCAGCGCGCCGTTCCGTCTCGTGTCGGGCCGGGCCTACGAGTTCGTGGTGCAGATGGGCTCGCTCTTCCCGCCCCGGGATCATCCCTACCTCGCCGGTAGCTCCGATGAGCTGGTGGAGGCGCTGCACCACACGGTGCTGGTCTCGGTCAACGGTCATGTTCTTCTCGATGCGGGGTCGGATTTTTATCCCAGCCGACCCTCGGAGGTGCACGTCGGCAGCAATCCGCTGGGCCTCGATTCGGCCCTCCGGTTCTCCGGCGAGATCGTGAGCATTGGCCGCACCGGCCTCGCCGCCGTCGGCCCCGGTCGGAAGTCCGAGGCGGGCGGACCGGTCCGGCTCACGCTGCGGCTGCCGGCCTTCACCGCCCCGAGGCGCGAGCCCCTGATCAGCACGGGACCGATCGGTGCGGGCGACCTCATCTACGTCGATTACCTCGGGCCCCACGAAATCCGTTTCGGCCACGATGACTGGGGCGGAGGCGCCGTCACCACCCCGCCGGTGACCTACGACCCGTCGTCGCCGCAGGTTCTGGAGATCGATTACCCGTCACTTCATCCCGCCCTCGCTCCGGAGCCTCCGGCCGCGGCGCTGCTGACACTCCGTTTCAACGGCCGGCTGCTGTGGCGTGTCGCCCGACCGACGCATCCGTCGAGCGTGCTGGAGACCTGTTTCGGCTTCAACCGGGTGGGTGCATCGGCAGTGAAGCCGCTGTTCACCGGCGAAATCGTCAGGGTCGAACGCCTTCCCCCAACGCGGCCGAGGTTGGAACCGGTGCAGGCCGGTGCCGGTCGCCTGCTGCTGGAAGTGCTGCTGCCGTGGGACCGGCTCCAGCGAAGCGAGCCGTTGCTCGTGTCCGGCAAGCCGGGCGCCGGTGACCTCGTTTATGTTCACTACACGGACGATCAGCATGTCCAATTCGGCCTGGACCATTGGTTGGTGGGTGGTCCGCTCTCGCCGCCCGTTGCCGTCGATTATGCCCGGCTCCAATCCATCACGATCAGCACCGGAGCACTTTATCCTCCGGTGGAGGCTGCCGCGTGGGGTCCGGCGCCGGCCGCGCAACGCCAGGCGGCGCGGCAGACCCTGACCATCATGATCAACGATCGCGTCGTGCTGTCCTGCCCGCTCATCCCCTACGATGCCGCCGCCGGCGAGATCTACGTCGGCCGGAATCCCATCGGCGGGTCGAGCTGCGATCCGGTTTTCACGGGCGCCATCCTCACCCAGATCCAGACGGGCGCCGCCTTGCCCGCCGCTTCGGGGCTATTGACGCCTTGAAAGGGCGGGCGATTGCTTTCAGATCTTGCGCATCACCGCCCCTTTCCCTCCCTTTCCCCATCCCGGTCTGATCAAGCCGGTGCACCTCTCCCCCATCCCGGGCCCCCCGAGTGAATCCACCCTGACCTGCCCGGCCTGCCGGCCACGTCGTAGCCATGGCTGAGCTCAAGATCGAACTCTCCGCTCCGGTCTCCGGCCATCTGCCCGTGCTCGACGAGCTGAAGGGTCTGGCCATCGCCCTCATCGTGCTCTACCACGCCGGCGGGGTGCTCGTGTGGAACAACTACCTCCACGGCGACCTGGGGGTGGATCTGTTCATCCTCCTCAGCGGCGTGGGGCTGGCTTACGGCGCGCGGTACGAGGGCGCCTGGCCCTTCCTGCTCCGGCGCTGGCTGCGCATCATGCCGGCCTATTGGGTGGTGCTGACGCTCTACGTCGCCGGCAACGAACATTTCCTCCAGCTCCATTACAGCATCCTCAACCTCCTCGCCCATTACCTGGGCATCCACGTCCTGTTCGGCGACGCCTGGGGCCTCGCGATCAATGATTCATTCTGGTTCGTCAGCGCGATTCTCGGCTTCTACCTCTGTTATTGCCCGCTGCGCCGCCTGCTGGACCGGCCGGATCGTTTCCTGTTGTGGGCCGCCGTGCTGAGCACGGGCGTCGCCCTGCTGCTGTTTTTCACCGGGCAGTCGGGCCTGATGGGACTCCTCGGATTCCGTATGGGCGGCTTTTTCATCGGCATGCTTCTGGGCCACATCCTGAAGACCGGCCGTCTCGTCCTGCCCCTCAATGCCCCCCTGGCGCTGGGACTGCTGGTTTTCGGCTACGTGCCCTACATGCGCGGCATCACGTTCTTTTCCGCCCTCGTCGCGCTGGCGCTCATGGCCGCCTATGCCTGGTGGCTCCGGCCGCGTCTGGCCGGGCAGGCCGGTGCCGCGCTCACCAAGACGCTCCACTTTCTCGGCGTCCACTCCCTCGAGATCTTTCTCATTCATCAGCCGCTGATGCGCGAATACAATTACTACCTGCAGGGCCGCTGGTTTCACACCGCCCAGCCCGGCGCCCCGGCGTTGATCGCGGGCATGGCGGCGGCGGTGGTCGTGACGCTGCTGGCCAGCGTGGAACTGCGCCGGCTGTTGCAAAAGCTGCCATTTGCCGCCAAAGCCTGAGGGTTCGCATGCATCTCGTCATCACCGGCACCAGCTCAGGCATCGGACACGCCCTGGCCGCGCATTTTCTCGCCCGCGGGGATCACGTCTGGGGCCTGGCCCGCTCCGCGCAACCGGCATGGGCCGCGCAATATCCGGACCGCTTCCACGCCGCGGGCTGCGACGTGGCGGAATGGAGTCAGGTACGGCAGGTGGCGGCGACGGTCGGGGCGGCCTGGCCCGGCGTCGACGGCCTGATCACGTGCGCCGCGGTCCAAGGCGAGTTGGGGCCCGCCATGACGCTGGATCCAGTGCGCTGGAGCGCGACGATCCGGACCAACCTCGACGGCAGCTATTACGCCATCCGCGCTTTTCACGAGCTGCTCGGCCGGGCACCCCGCCGCGCCAAGATCATCTGTCTGTCCGGCGGCGGCGGCACCAAGGGCCGCCCCAACTTTTCCGCGTATGCCGCGGCCAAGACCGGCCTCATCCGGCTCGTCGAGACCCTGGCCGAGGAACTGCGCGGCACCGCGCTCGACATCAACGCCGTCGCCCCGGGAGCCGTGACGACCCGCATGACCGAGGAGGTGCTCCGCCTCGGCCCCGCGGTGGTCGGGGAAGCGGAATACCAGGCTGCCCGCAAACAAGCGGACGCCGACGGCGGTTCCCTGGCCAAGGCCCTGGGCCTGATCGAATGGCTGCTGTCGCCCGCCTCCGACGGCATCAGCGGCCGGCTTCTCGCGGCCCAGTGGGATCCGTGGGTCACGCTGGACCGGCACCGCGACGCGCTGGCGCCGACCGATGTCTACACGCTGCGCCGGATTCTTCCCGCGGACCGCGGGCAGGCCTTCTAGAGTGCGTGTTCAAACTGGGATTGTCATTCTGAACGAAGTGAAGTACCGAGGCCGCAGGCCGACATGCAGCCATCCAGTTAGATGTGGCCGAAGCCCGCAGCGGAGGTCCGCTGGATGCTTCCTGCTTCGCCAAGGCTTCGCAGGACAGGTCGCTGCGCGCAGCATGACAATCTCCTGAAGCCGGAGTTTGAAGACACGCCCCAGTTCCCGACCCACTCTCCGCCGCCTCTCGTCCATGAAAGTCCCGTATTTTGACCTCGGCGCCCACCTCCGCCCGCTGCGCCCGCAACTCGAGGCCGCCATCGCCCGTTGTCTCGACACCGGCGCCTTCTGTCTCGGACCCGAGGTGCAGCAGTTCGAAAAGGAATTCGCCGCCTTCAACGAGGCGAAGCACTGCGTGGCGTTCAACAGCGGCACGTCCGCCCTGCACGTCGCGATGCGGCTGCTCGATCTCGGTCCTGGTGACGAGGTCATCACCACGCCCTTCACCTTCATCGCCACGTGCTGGGCCGTGGTTTACACCGGCGCCCGGCCGGTGTTCGTCGACATCGACGCGGCCACCTTCAACCTCGATCCGCGCCAGGTGGAGCCGGCCATCACGCCCCGCACCCGCGCGATCCTGCCCGTGCATCTTTACGGCCACCCCTGCGACCTTGATCCCCTGCTCGCGATCGGCCGCCGGCACCGTCTGCCGCTGATCGAGGATGCCGCCCAGGCGCACGGCGCCCGCTATCGCGGAAAACCCGTGGGCACGTTCGGCGAGGCGGCCGCCTTCAGCTTCTATCCGACCAAGAATCTCGGCGCCTGTGGCGAAGGCGGCGCGCTCGTGACCGGCCGGGACGACCTTGCCGGCCGCGCCCGGTCCCTGCGGGAGCACGGCAGCAGCGCGCGCTACCATCACGACGAGATCGGCTACAACTACCGCATGGAAGGCATTCAGGGCGCCATCCTGCGCACCGCGCTGCCCCACCTCCCCGCCTGGAATACCGCCCGCCGGCGCATCGCGCACCGTTATCACGAGCTGCTGCGGGACACGCCGCTCGTGCTCCCGGTCGAAGCCGGCTACGCCGAGAGCGTCTACCATCTCTACACGGTGCGACATCCCAGCCGCGACCGTTTGAAAGCCTATTTGGACGCCTGCGGCATTGGCAGCGCCATTCACTATCCGCTGCCGCTGCATCTGCAAAAATGCTTCGGCGATCTGGGGCACCAGCCGGGTGATTTTCCCGTCGCCGAGCGCGCCGCGCGGGAATGCCTCAGCCTGCCCCTCTACCCGGAGCTGACCGACGAACAGATCGACCGCGTGGCGTCAGTCATTGGCGCATTCAAGGACTGGTGACCATGGGTCCGAAGTCGCGCGCCTGCGAATCGATCCTTCCGTCGAATGGCCGGGCGGCCGTGCCGTCCCGGTAGCGGCGTGGGACTCCGAACCATTGCGTCACCGCACCATGATACCGACGAACAGCGCCGCTCCGTTCCCCAGCCACGAAGCGGGCGCATCCCCTCATCGGGAGCCCGCGCCCCGCCGTTTTCTGGCGGCCACGCTGGTGGTGGCCGGACTGGTGATCGCCTTCTATTTCTGGACCGCCTCATCCACCGGCAATCGCTTCGATTTCAGCTGGCCGAAGAATGACTATTACAATCTGCTGACCCAGGGATTCCTCGCCGGGCATCTGTACATGAACCGGACGCCCGATCCGGATTTGTTTAGCCCGGATCCCGCCGTCCGGGCCCGCGCGCCCTATCTGCTGGATGCGAGCATCTACCAGGGGCACTACTATCTCTATTTCGGCATCACCCCGGTGCTCCTGCTCTTTCTCCCCTGGGCGGCGGTCACCGGGCACGGCATCCCGGAGAATTTCGCCGCCTTTCTGTTCGCCACCGTGGGTTTTCTGCTGATGGTCGCCCTGCTGTGGCGCCTGCGCCGGCGGTACTTTCCCGCCCTCGGGCTGGCGGCGTGGTCCGGCCTCGTCCTCGCCGCCGGCTTCTGCACCGTGGTGCCCGTGGCGTTGCGGCACGGCCTGTCCTATGAAGTCGCAATCTGCTCCGCCTACGCGTTCACGATGTTGTTTTTTTTCAGCGCGCTCCGGGCGCTGGAGCAGCCGGCCGCCGCGGGACGCTGGCTGGTGCTGGCGGGACTGAGCTACGCCCTGGTGTTCGGTTCGCGGGCGAATCTCGCCTTCAGCGGGCTGCTGCTACCGGGGCTGGCCTGGGCGGTCTGGCGCCTCCGGCGCGGTCCGGAAAGAACCTGGCCGGCGCTGCAGCGCGCCGCACTCGCCGCGGGCCTGCCGGCGGTGCTCGGCGTGGCGGGGCTGCTGCTCTACAACCATCTGCGCTTCGGCCATCCGTTCGAATTCGGCTTCCGCTACCAATGCGGCGAGCCCGCGCCCGGGCGGTTGTTCGCGCCGGAATACCTCTGGTTCAACCTGCGGACTTATTATTTCTCCTGGCCGGAATTCAGCCGGTACTTCCCCTTCTTCAGCCCCGGCATCGAGAACGGCCGCCCCGCCGGCTACTGGGGCATCGAGAACGTCCACCCCCAGTTTTTCGGGGGCCTGCTTGCCGCGCTGGCCGTGGCCGGGGCCGCCGGCGTCTGGCGCCGCCGGGCCGCCTGCATCGCGGTCATTTGGACCCTCGGCGCCTTGGGCTGCTGGTTTCTGGGAAATGGACTGATCGTCTGCCTGTTTGCCGCGCACCCCGACCGCTACCTGATCGACTTTCAGCCGGCGCTGATGCTTGCCGCCGGCATCGGTCTGCTGGCGTCCTCCGCCTGGCCGGCCGTGGCCAGCCGCTGGATCCGGACGACCGCCGTCGGTCTGCTGCTCTTCGGCAGCTTCTACAATGCGATGGCGAGCCTGCAGCTCCAAGAGTTCTTCAAAACCTCGAACCGCTCCTCCTACGATCACATCGCCCGCGTCTTCAATTACCCGTCATGGTGGTGGCAGCGGATCTTCGGCGATCCCTCTGGCCCCCTCCGTCTGCGCGTGACTTTTCCGCAAACCGCGCCGGCTCAGGTGGAGCCTTTGGTAGTGACCGGTACGTCGTGGTTTTCCGATGTGTTGTATGTCAGTTATCTGGGCCCCGGCGTCATTCGCTTCGGTCTGGATCATATGGACTACGGCGGTCCCTCCAGCCCGCCGGTTCCCATCATCCCCGGGAAGCCCTACTCCCTGGTCGTGCATCTCGGTTCGCTGTACCCGCCCGAGGCTTCCCCGTATTTCGACGGACTCATGCGGGCCCAGCTGCGCCAGCTCAAACGCCTGGTGCGGGTCGAACTGGACGGGAAACCGGTATTCACCGCCACCGTGAACTTCTACGATGCCTCACCTGGCCAAATCCATCTGGGAAACAACCCGTTGTGGCCGTCGATCACCGCCGGTCGTTTCAGCGGCCTGCTGGTCCAGGAGGGGCGGGTGCGGGTCGACGTCGCCTCACTGGCAGTGCGCGCTCGCACCGAGATCGGCCCTTTCGCCATGCAGGTGCAGTTCCCGCGCGGCCACCTGGGTTCCGCCGAACCGCTCATTACCGCGGGCGAACCCACGCGCGCTGACGTGCTGCTGGTCCAATACCTCGACAACGATCATCTCCGCTTTGCCCTCGATCACTGGGGCGGATCGATGGTGCAGAGTCCCGTGCTCAAGGTGGATTACACCAGGCCGCACGAGTTGGAGGTGCACATGGGTTCGCTCTATCCCCCGAATGCCGCGGTGGCGCCCTATTTGCGCAGTCTGCTCATGGTTAGGCTCGACGGGAAGATTGTCTGGAAAACCCAGGCGGTCTTTCACCTGGTGGACCCGCTGTTGGTCGACGTTGGCTGCAACAACGTCGGCGCCTCGACCTGCCAGATGTTTTTCGGCGGCAATCTGACCGAAGTCCGGCGGCTGGGATCGCCCGGGCAAAGCCCCCGGCCGGGAGGCTACCAGCCCCCGCAGCTGCTCAGCCTCTGCTCTCCGTCGGGCGCTCACGGCCAGATCGAGCAGCTCTTCCAAACCGAGGATCTGCATGGAGAACCGATCCGCGCGGACATCCGCTATCGCGACCCGGCGACCGTGGAGATCGGCCTCACCAGCCGCGGACAGACGACTTGGACGGACCCCATTCCTGCAGACAACGTCAGCATCCACGAGTTGGTTGTCGGCAAACGTTTTGAGAAGACCGCCGGCGTTCCGGCCACCGGCGGCCTATCCGACTATGCCCAGCATCGTTGGAGCACAGGCCTGCGCCTGTATTTTGACCGACGCCTCGTCATGGCGAATGACTCGATGCAGCCATCGGACGCCGCGAGCCGATGGCGTTGGGCGGACAATTTCCTGGATATGAACCACCCCGGCGAGGCCCAGCGCTGGGGGTTTCTGTATCGCGGGGCGGTGCAAGGGTGGCTGGCAGACACTCCGCCGGACTGGAACACCGCGGGCGGACTGTTGCAGCTCGAGGTGCGGCTGCCCCGCAGCCGGACCGGAGCCAGTGAACCGCTGCTGGTGACGGGAGAAGCCGGAATCGGCGATGCCCTGTTCATTCGCTATGTCGACGACCGCCACATCCAGTTTGGCCTCGATCATTGGGGCTCCTCCAGCATCTTTTCGCCGGTGATCGAAGTGGACTACGACAAGCCCGTCGCCCTCGACATCGATTGGCGCCCGGCCCCAGGCCTGCTCGCCGTGGGGGTATCCGGCCGGGAGGTCTGGCGCACGGCGGTGACGTTCTTCCACACCGAGGGGGCCGTCAGCGTCGGCACCAACCTGCTCGGGTTTTCCACCTGCTATCCGTACTTCGAGGGCGAGATCATTTCCGCCCGGTTTGACCTCGCCCCGACCGACTCGGCGCCCCACTAGGCGGCACACCGACGCTCCGGCCAGCCGCCCGCCTATTTCAGGCGGGCCGCGCCGACATGCTTGATCTGGAGGATGCGCCCGGAAAACTCCAAGCCGCACGTCGAACCGCCGATCGGATTTCGTCCCAGGTACACCTGGTCGTCGGCCGCCGGATAGGCCGCGGCCGCATGCTGCAGGACCATCCGGCCGTTGAGCCGGACCTGCACCGTCGAACGCAGGCGCTGCCGCGTGTTGGCGTCGAGCGACGACCAGGCCGGATCCCCCTGCGGGTACAACGAGCCGATGCTGATTTCCATCTCCAGGCTGGGGCCCGGCGGAATCGAAATCAGGTCGCTGACCGGGCCACCCACGCCCCAGTGATCGTAGCCGAACCGGATATGCGTTGGATCCACATAACTGAGGTAGAGGAGATCGCCCGCGCCCTTCCGGCCCGTGACGAGCAGAGGCTCCTGGCGGTCCACCGGCTGGCGCGGGAGTTCGACCGTCAGATAGATCGCGCCGTGAGCGGGTTCACCGATGGGAAAGGCGGCGAGACGCTGCACCTCAAGTCTTGGGCCGTTGAACAGAATTTCGGCCGTGCTCGCCTCGATGGCGTTGAAACCGAACGCCACCTCGGCCGGACGCGAGGGATTGAAGGGCCGAGGCACCGAGATCAACGTCCGGCCGTTGAAACACAGTTGAAACCGGTGGCTGTATTGGAGCAGGTCCGGCGCTCCGGGATAGAGCGAACCCATGTCAATGTCGATGACCTGATCCTCGTCCGGATCGAACCAGACCGGCCCGGTCTCGACCGCGGCGCCATTCCACGAATCGTGGCCGAACCGGACCTTTCCCGGAGCCAGGTAGAGCACATACACGAGGTCCCCCGCACCATGGCGTCCGGTGCTGACCAACGGCTGCGCGGTGATCGCGCGAAAGGGCGGGAAGCGCACGGTCAGTCTCACCGGGCCCGAGCCATATCCGGCCACCACACTCTCGGGTGGCGGCAGTCCCAGCCGGTCCGTCTTGAGGATGCGGCCGGTGAACCGGGCCTCGTGCAGGGCCGGGGGGACCGGGTTCTCCCCCACCCGGACGCTGAAGGGGTCGGACGCGTAGAAGACCGAGGTTGCCCGCAACACCGTTTGTCCATCGAGACTCACCTGCACCCGCCGGTGCAACACCTCATTCGCCAGATTGGCCCAATGACTGAAGGCCGGATGCTCGGGCGGCGGATACAGCCCGCCCATGTCCACCACCAGCCGATAGCGCCGTCCGGAGTCGACCGCGACCGGGTCGCTCAAAATTCCGCCTGCGCCGTAATGATTGAAGCCGAATCGCACGCGGCCGGGCTGGTCATATTGCAGGTAAATCAAATCGCGCCACCCGCCGCTCACCACCAGGGGCTCGCGCCGCCCTGAGGCCGCGCCGGGGAACTCGACTTCCATGGCCACCGGTCCCTGCCGGATACCGGCCAGCCGCTCGAACCAATAAGCGGGATAGTCCAGCCAGCGGGAGACGACGCGCACGTCGCGGCGATCGCTCGGCGCCGGCAGGCCTTGCAGGAACGAGTGGATCAAGGTAAACCCAAGCAGGCCCAGCGTTCCCCAGCGCAGCCAGCGGCCTCCCCACGCCTGGGCCGCGGGTCCTTCCGCCAGGAGGGCGGAGGCCATCAGGACCGCCACCAGCATCAGCGCCGGCAGAAAATCGAGTTCGTACCGGCCGAGCTGGTACGCATAGACCGCAAGCGAGGCGAAGTTCGCCAGCGCCCCGGCCAGCACAAAGCCGATGCCCGCCACCCAAGCCGGATCGCGGAGCCTCGTTGCCCGGAACGTGACCGGGAAAGCCAGCGCCAGCAGGGCAAACGGCGCCCAGGGTAGCAGGCCGAAGGGGTCAGCCACCTGACGCGCAAAAGGATAGTAGATGCTGTAGTCCTTGCCGGCGCAAAGGTAGGCCCGCAGTGCCGGCAGGATGTTCACGCCGCTGACCAGCGTGAAATTCCGCATATCGATCGAGGCGAGCTGATACTTGAGCCCAAACTCGAAGATGTCGCCGAAGCGATTGTAGTTGTAGAAGGCGAGCCCGGCCCCGACGAGGCCGGCCGGCACCACGGCGGCCGCCGCCAAACGCCAGAAACCGGCGGAGCGGATGCCGTCAGCCCGGGCGCACTGCCAGCACAGCCATCCGGCCACGCCTCCGACCGCCGCCAGACCGAAGAGGTAGTTGGGCCGGGAGGCGATCGCGCCGCCCCAGAGCAGGCTCGCCGCCGTCAGGCCGAGCGCCCGGTTCCGCCGCGTGCGTCCGGCCAACGCCGTGAACACCCCGTGCGCCGCGCCCATGGCGCACGCGAAGGCGCAGGCGATCGGCACCAGGTAGAATCTCGGATCCTCCATCTCGAACTGCACGAACGACCCGAGACCCAGGACCAATATTGCCAGCCCGGTCCATACCGGCCGGAGGCCGGGAAAGAAGCGGCGCTTGCCGCGCAGGTAAAAGCCGGCAGCCAGGAGAAAACCCGCCGCACAAAAGACTCCGGTGCCCACGCCCTCGGCCAGAAACGTGCCGGTGAGCAACCGCCACGGCGCATAGAGCAGGATGACCGGCGCAATCCCGAAATAGAGGTAGTAATGTCCGTTGAAGTAGCTGGCATCATGCGCCCGCGGTACGCCCTGGGGGCCCGCCCAGGGATCCGGCAGCGCCTTCAGGCGGGCATCGGGCTCCAGTTTCAGATAGGTCTGGCCCGACAGAAGTGCGTCGGTCAACAGCGGGTAATAGCCTTGCGGCTGCCTGGTCACCCATTCGGGGTTCACCCGAGCCGTGGCGTAGGCATACCAGGCCAGCACCACGGCCACGGTCAGGCCGACGACGTACCGCTCCCGGCGGCTGTACGATTGGAGAAACTCACGCATCCCGGGAAAAGACCATGGCGTCAGCCGGTGGGGATGGCAGCGCAGGGTTCCACGACCGGCCGCGCCGCGTCAGATCCGGCGCCGGCCACGGCTGCCGCCGCCAGCCAGGGGTTTGATGCTGGGAAGGCCGGCGCCCATGGTTTCAGGCCCGTACGCCGGCGAAGACCCGCTGGCGCATCATCACGAACGTCACCGCCATCTGCGCCGCGATGGCTGCGCCGGCGCACACCCACGCCGGCAGGGACGTCCACGCGCCCAGGGCGGTGAAAACCACCCATTGAATGATGAAAGTCACCACCACCATGACCAGGTATTCGGTGATCTGGCGGGCGGTGTCGGTGCGCCGACAGCCGAAGGTCCACCATTTGTTCAGACTGAAATGCATCGCCAGCGTCGGCGGATAGGCCAGCAGGAAGGACGCCTGCCGGCCCAGCCAGCGGCTGAAGAGCCAGACCAGACCCACGTTGAACACCATCACGGTGCCGCCCACCACCGCGAACCGGAAAACCTGGCTGACATGTTCCTTCTTGATCACCCGGGTACAGCAAAGACCGGCGCCGCAGTCTGACAAGTGACAAAAGCTCAACGCCCTGCCTTGAGGGAGGCGGGCAGCCGGCTGATGCGCACGATGCCGCCGCTGAACGCCGGGCCTGCGCTGGACGCATTGATCGCATTCGCGCCGATCTCGACCTCATCGGGCGCGGTGGAATGAAAATCCGCGGGCACGTCCCAGACCACGCGGCCGTTCAGGCGGATGATGCAACGGTCCCGGTTCGCCACGCCAGACCAGGCCGGGCCGGGCTGTTGCGGATACAGGACCGCGCAATCGATCTCCAGGACCTGAACCGTCTTGGGATCGATTTCCACCGACGGGCTCGCCGTGGCACCGGCACCCCAATGGTCGTGCCCGAACGACACATGGCGCTCGTCCTCGTAGCGGATGTAGACAAGGTCGCCATGGCCGGTTTCGCCCGAACTGAGCAGCGGCTCGCTGCTCCGTTTGGAAAAGGTCGGGACGGTCAGCAGCATCTGCACCGGTCCGTACTGGGTGTCCTCGGCCGGCGGGGGCGAGTCCGCCAGAACCCGCCACGCCAGAATCTTCCCGGAAAACGGCCGGCTGTAGCCGGGGCGTTCGTCCGCGGCACCGATCGACGGCTGGCGCGAGGCGGCGTCATAGAAATCAGCGAGGCGATGCAACACCACCTGGCCGTCCAGCGTGACGCGCAGCGTGCGCTGCAGCCGCCGCGCCTGCGCCGGCGGCAGGCGGTCGAACCAGGGATGCGCCGCCGGCGGATAGAGGGAGCCCATGTCGATGCGCAGGGTATGAACCGCGCCCCGCGTGATCTTGATCGGCTGGCCGATGATCACCCCCCGGCTGGTGTGTTCAAAGCCGAACCGCAGCGAGTCCGGTCCGAGATAATGCACAAACAGGTAGTCGGAAAGGAACGACCGTCCGGTCGCGACCAGGGCTTCGACCTGGCCGGTGGCCTGCTCCGGGAGCACCACCTTCAGTTCGACCGGGCCGTAGTGCCGGCCGGTGAGGCGATCGATCAGGTACGGGAGCTGGTTGAAGCGGTGGGCCACGCGTTCGTAGACGGCGGGATGCAGCGCCGCCAGGAGATTATTATGCTCCACGCTGACGAGCGCGTTGAAGAGGAGCGAAAAGACCAGCAGCAGGACGAGAACCGAGCCCAGCGCCAACCGCCGCCAGCCGCGAAACCAGGGCCGCGTGGTCACCGCCAGCCAGCCGAGGCTCGCGAGCAGGACGAAGGCCGGAACGAAGTCCACCATGTAGCGGTTGGTCACGCCGCCAAACGACATCGCCGTGCCCATCGTGCAGACGGCGGCCACCAAGGTCGCGCCGCAGAAGACCCCGAGGCGCCCGTCCGTCCCGAACCGGCGTCGGCCCGTCACCGTCAACAGGCCCAATCCCGCCAGCACAAAGGGCATGTTGGGCAGCATGCCGTAGGGATCCTCCACCCCGAGCTGGCCCGGCGGCGCGGGCGGAATGTGGATGATCTGCACGAAAGGGAAGAACGGCCCCCATCCCGCCGGCGCCAGGACATAAAGGCGGAAGCTGTACCAAACGTAGCGCCAGTCGAAGAGGGTGAGCTTGGTCGTGTTGTCGCCGGACAATTGGTATCTTTGCCCGAACTCCAGCGGGTTGCCGAAGCGCTCGTAATTGTACACCGCCAGTCCCACGCCGATGAGCGCGGCGGGCAGCACCATCGCCAGCAGGCGGCGCCGCCAGGCCGCCCCCCGCCAGCAGCCCCCCCAACCGCCCGCCTCTGCGGCCCACATTCCCAACGGCAGCACCCAGGCCGCGCAGGCCAGGAGGTAGGTCGGGCGGGCTCCCACGGCCAGCCCCAGCAGCAGACTCGACCCCGCCGCCCAGAGGGCGCACCGCCGCGCGTGCAGCGCCTGGAACAACGCCGCCAGCGCCAGCATGAAGCAGGCAAACCCGCAGGTGATCGGCACCTCCCACACTCCGGGGCGCCTGAGCAGCGCTGGAATCATGTCGGCCAGTCCCAGCGCCAACGCCCCGCCCAGCACCACCCCGGCTGACGCGGACGGAAAATAGCGCCGCCGCGCCGCCGCCAGCAGCCAGATCGAGGCGGCGACCCCCACCCACGCGAACAACGCCACCGCGAGATCCTGATTGATGAACGCGCCGGTCAGGAGCCGGAGCGGCAGGAAAAGGATCAGCACCGGCGTGACGCCGAAATAGAGATAGTTGCGCCCGTGGTAATAGCTGGCGTCGTGCACGCCGTGGCCGGCCCGCTGCGCGACATCCCACGGATTCTTCAACGTCGCCAGAAACGGGTCCGCCGGCACATCGAGCGACAAATGCCCGCGCATGAAGCCGCGCGTTAGCAGTGCATAATAGTCGCCGCTCTGCCGGGTGAATGCGACCATGGTCCACTCGGGATCGATGGTCCACAGGTAGAACCCGGCGATCACCAACAGCACGGCGCCCAGCAGCACCCGTTCCCACCAACGCCGCCGCGACCCACCGGCGCCCGCCCCCGACTCAGCGGCAGGCGCGCGGGAGCTCAACGATGCTTGCGGCAAATCGTCCATGATGTTCGCAGGAGCAAATCGTCCCACGTCCGATTCACAAGTCGCAATCCCCGGCGGACGCGCGACCACGCGGCTTCCGTCCCGCCGTCCTTTTCCGGCTGGGGCAGGCGATGCCCGCTGGGCGGTTTCCGCGGGCGCGACACCATCCGGGACGGACGGGTGGAGACCTCATTCCGCAAGCCCAAAGTGGCGCTCCCCGCCTGACAAGCCACAGCCCGGCGGCCGGCGGCGGCGAAAAACGTCTTGCTTGGTCGCTCGCGCCCAGCAAAAGCTGCGCCCCATGCCCGACTTCTCGCCACGCTCGCACGGGTTTGCCCTCATCGGTTGCGGCCTCATCGGCAGGAAACGGGCGGCGGCGCTGGGCGCCGCGCGCCTGTTGTACGCCTGCGATCTGGACGCCGCCCGCGCCGCCGATCTGGCCGGTACCGCGCCCGGCTGCCGGGCGGTTGGCGATTATGCCCTTCCCCTGCGCGATCCGGCGGTCGACGCGGTGATCGTTTCCACCCTGAACGCCTCGCTCGCGCCCATCAGCCTGGCGGCCGTTCGCGCCGGCAAACACGTGCTGGTGGAGAAACCCGGCGCGCTCACCGCCGCGGAGCTGCGCGAGGTGCAGGCCGCCGCCGCCCGCGCCGGCGTCCGGGTCCGCCTCGGCTACAACCATCGCTTCCACCCGGCGCTGCGGAAGGCGCGCGAACTGGTCGACGCCGGCGCGCTCGGCCCGCTCCTGTTCCTGCGCGGGCGGTACGGCCACGGCGGGCGCAAGGGCTACGACCGCGAGTGGCGCGCCGATCCCAAGCTCGCCGGCGGCGGCGAACTCATCGATCAGGGCGTGCACCTCATCGACCTGGCCGGCTGGTTCCTCGGCGCATTCACCGCCGTCGACGGCCACTGCGCCACCTATTTCTGGGACATGCAGGTCGAGGACAACGCCTTCCTGTCGCTGCGCACCGCCGCCGGCCAGACGGCGTGGCTGCACGTCAGCTGCACCGAGTGGAAGAACCTCTTCTCCCTCGAACTCTACGGCCGCGACGCGAAGATCGCCATCGACGGCCTCGGCGGCAGCTACGGCCTCGAGCGCCTCACCTTCTACCGGATGCTGCCGCAGATGGGGCCGCCCGAGACCACGGTCTGGGAATATCCGCCCCCCGATGACTCGTGGGCGCTCGAAACCGGCGCCTTCCTCGACGACATCCGGCTCGGCCGCGAGCCCGCCCCCGGCCTGGCCGAGGGCATCCGCGCCCTGGAGATCGTCGGGGAAATCTACCGCCGGTCCGGCTATCCGAAGAAGTGATTCCGCGGCGGCGAATAGCGGGCCGGCCCTTGACGATTGTCTTCTAGACTTTGGACTGGAGTCCTCCCCGCCCTCGCCCGCCCCCACCCTCGCGCTTCCTTTCGCTGCCATTTTGGGCTCCACTCGCACCCTCACCTTCACTTTCACTGCTTCATGATCATCACCCGTTCCCCTCTGCGCGTTTCCCTCGGCGGCGGCGGCACCGACCTGCCCTCCTACTACCGTGAACACGGCGGCTTTCTCGTCGCGGCGGCGGTCGACAAGTATGTCTACATCACCCACCACCGCACCTTTCAGGGGGAGATCATCGTCAAATACTCCAAGCTCGAGCGCGTCGCCACCGTCGAGCAGATCGAGCATCCGATTGTGCGCGAGGCGCTCAAGCTCGTGGGCCTCACCGATCCCCACCTCGAGCTGACCTCCATGGCCGACATCCCCGGCGGCACCGGCCTCGGTTCCTCCGGCAGCTTCACCACCGCGCTGCTCAAGGCGCTGCACGCCTTCCAGAAGAACCTGCTCTCGCCCGCCGAGCTGGCGGAACAGGCCTGCGACATCGAGATCAACCGGCTTGGCGAGCCCATCGGCAAGCAGGACCAGTACATCGCCGCCATCGGCGGCATCACCGCCTTCACCTTCCACCCGGACGGTCGCGTGGAGTTCCGCCCCGTGCGGCTCGCCGAGGAAACCCTCTTCAACCTTGAGGACAACCTGCTCCTGTTCTTCACGGGTTATTCCCGCTCCGCTTCGTCGATCCTCAAGGACCAGGACGACCGGTCGAAGAAGAACGACCCGGCCATGCTCGATAACCTGCACTTCACCAAGGAACTCGGCTACAAGTCGCTCGAGGCGCTGGAATCTGGCGACCTCACGGAGTTCGCCCGCCTGATGGACGTGCACTGGCAGCGCAAAAAGACCCGCTCGTCCGGCATGAGCAACCCGCACATCAATGAATGGTACGATTGCGCCAGGCAGAACGGCGCGCTCGGCGGCAAGCTCATTGGCGCCGGCGGCGGCGGCTTCCTCATGTTCTACGCGACCGACAAGACCCGGCTCCGGCACGCCATGCGCCAGCAGGGTCTGCAGGAGGTGCGCTTCCGCTTCGACTTCGAGGGCACCAAGGTCGTCGCGCAAAGCTGAGACGCGGGTGTCGCCGACGATCGCGCCCGAAGCTCCCCGACGCCCGGCGACCACGCGGTTAACCCTCCCATGTCTCCCGATCTTCCCGTTGCGATCCTGGCCGGCGGCCTGGCCCAGCGCCTGCGCCCGCTGACGGCCAAGGTCCCGAAACTGCTGGTCGAGGTCGCGGGCGAGCCGTTCTTCTCGCACCAACTCCGCCTGCTGAAAAAGAACGGCCTCACCCGGCTCGTCCTCTGCGTCGGCTACCTCGGGGAGATGATCGCCGACCGGTATGGCGACGGCGCGAAGTGGGGCGTGCGGATCGACTACTCGTTCGACGGGCCGAAGCTGCTCGGCACGGGCGGCGCGCTCATCCGCGCCCTGCCCCGGCTCGGCGACGCGTTCTACGTGCTTTACGGCGATTCCTATCTGCCCGCCGACTACCGCGCGATCGGTCGCGCCTTCCTCGCCGCGGGCCGCCTCGGCCTGATGACGGTCTACGAGAACCGCGAACGCTTCGACGCGAGCAACGTGTGGTTCGCTGACGGCCGGATCAAGGTCTACGACAAGCAAACCAAGGTGCCGCAGATGCAGCACATCGACTACGGTCTCGGTCTGCTGCGCGCCCAGGCGCTCGCCGGCTGGCCGCGGGACGAAGTCGTGGACCTGGCCGCCGTCTACGGCCGGCTGGTCACCCAGGGCGAGCTGGCCGGCTACGAGGTGAAACGGCGTTTCTATGAGATCGGCTCCCCAGCGGGATTGCGGGAACTCGATGCGCTGCTGCGCCGCGGGGCCAAGCCAAGGGAATAAGGAAATAGGAGATTGGGAGAATAAGGCATGCACAGCTCCGCGACTTGTTCTTTGATGAAATCGATGCAAACCTTCACCCGACGAATCGTATTTTGCGGTCATCCAAATACCCCACATCCTCATTCCCTGATTCTCTGATTCTCTGACTCCTTCCCCCCATGCCTTACGCCGTTCAACATCTCAAGGAAACCGCGGAGATTGTCGCCAAGATCAACCCCGCCGACTGCGAGAAATGCGTCGCCGAGCTGCGCGCCGTGCG